>CAYIBG010000251.1:0-3099 GCA_964361365.1 uncultured Ignavibacteriaceae bacterium
AATTGTCTTATGATACTTACCCAGAATTGGGAACCATGCCTTGAGATAGCTTTCAAGCAAGCGATGCTTGGCTATCGTGTGTGGCTCAATTGCCCAAACTGTTTCTGCTGGAGCTGCCATTATGTTCTTTGTTGGGGAGAATACGACATTTTTGTCGTTAAATCAAATACAATATGACATTTTTGTCATCGGACGAAGCTGTGACTATCGGGAAATTCGTTAGGTTTTTTCAGGGAAGGCAAACGTATTGGACGCGATGAATACTTGCCTCCCAAAAACCACATTCAAGCTATCCTTTTCAGAACTTCTGCGCAATACCGTGAACACGGTATATGTTAAGTTGTTGATTTTGGCTGGGTTAGAGCAGAATCGGCAAAAAGTGAAGAAAAAACAGTGAACAGTGAAGAGATGGCGGGCTGTTTCTTCATTTCGTCCGGACGCAATTCCGGCACCCTCAGCCAATCCGTACTCCGCCAGACTCGATTCCTGGCCGGTTAGGCTCCATCCCCGCTCCGTCAGGCCAAATCCGCACATCGCCAGATCGTTTCCGCACACCGCCAGATGCGATCCCCACTCTGTCAGATTGAATCCCCAGTGCGCCAGATGCGATCCTCACCCTGTCAGATTGAATCCCCACACTGTCAGATCGTTTCCGCAAGCCGCCACATGCGATCCCCAACCTGCCAGATTGAATCCCCCGACCACCAGATCGAATCCGCACACCGCCAGACCCAATCCCCACGCCGCCAGCATCAATCCCCGGAGCGTCAGGTGGCATTCCCGCGTCGGCAGGCTCGATCATCAGACGGTTTTGCCGGATTCCGACACTGCCAGCACCCTAGTCGCCGTTCGCAAGAAAGTCACCGTGCCCTCGTCGGCACAAAGGAATTCATAATATCATAGATGATTTGCCCGCGACCATAGTTCGAGACACGCCGTTGTCTGGAGTAGAAATAGATGCTGACAGTCTTATCGAACGGAATTGCGCCCAGCATTATAGTCGTATCGATTTCGATATGGTGCCGAGTCCTCCCCGTAGTACGATCAAACCTGATCATCCTATGCAGCGAATCGGATAATTCGGATGATCTTACCTCTTCCCCGTCTATGTTTGTGGTCCACTCACGATCTATCTCGTCCATGTCCAGCCATTCATTCCTTATTCCGCGACTTCTGGCAACTGATTCGAAAGGGAGCAAGCTCTTGACGGCGGAAATGTGAATGAAATTGTATAGATACGGCACATGATATCGCTCGAGTGTCGTGTCGGCCAGCAACAGTTGTATGGAGATGCCGGAATCAGTCTCCGATTTCTGAACTGCATAATAACTAGGCACGGAAAGGTCGCCACCAAGGTTCGCTGAATGAATTCGGGTCCAGCCCATCATCAAAGTGTCAAGTCGGAATTCGGGGTACCGGTTTGAGATGAAGTCATCGAAGGTTGCCCACCGGCTGCGTTTGATTTTCTCTCTCACGAATTCATTATCATAGGAGTCAAAGAACACCGTTCCTTCGGAAATCCGCACTGGCCAGTTATGAATGAGGTCTAGGAGTGAATCGAACTTGGCAGCATAAAGGCCAAACTCGCTTCTGTGCTTTTTGACGCGCTCCAGCCGCAGTGCTATTGTGTATGGTTCGTTGAGCAGGCTGCGTTCATTGTTTTGGGCTGCTTCAACTGCCCGGCGATAGTCGGGCACGACAATATAGAAATCCTGTGCGTAGACCTCTTTGCCTTTAATGCGCTTGTATATATCCTCACCTGACTCTCTGCGGCAACCAAGAAGAGAGGAAACTAAACAAACAGGAATCAGAAGAGTTTTCATAGAATTGCGCCTAGAAACATGATTAGGCACCTCGAAGGACCGTCACTCCGGACTCCCACTCTGCCAGCCTCCATCCCCAGACAGCCAGACCAGATCCGGAGGCCAGGATGAAACTCGTTCTGGATTCCGTCTTAAAATCCGACGGAATGACAAGTGGCAATCAATCCGCATTCCGCAATTTCTCACTTTTCCACGTTCCTCATCCTCACCATCTGTATCAGCGGTCTCGGCTCCGGCGTCAGAGTAAAGAATACGGAGACGTTCATCTTTTCACCTTCAAGAATGAACGTGCCGCGAAGCTGGTTCTCCGGCACGATCTCTTTCATGCCGAGGATCTTCCCGGCTTTCTCGAAGATCACCGTTGCCGACTTGCGAATGTCTTCGATCGGGTTGTCGGGGAAGAAATTCTCCGCGAACAAGCCGGACTTCTCCGCGTCCTTCCATTCCGGCAGCAGTTTAGCGAGTTCCTCCTGGCGCTGTTTCAGGATGCTCGAGGCGGGGAGTTTCATCTGGCGCAATCCCGTGGCCGCAAGGATCGTATCGAGAATGCCCACGTTGAGGCCGCTCGTGCCCCCGTACGTCTTGTTGTCGAAGGACATCACGGCCAGGCCGTATTGCGGCATCATCGTCCAGTTGCTTCCGAACCCCGGCAGGCCGCCGCTGTGTCCCACCGTGACGCGCCCCTCGCAATCCTGCGTCCAGCTCAAGCCGTACGCATACGCAGAAGCCGTCGCGCATTCGCGCCCATTCGGGTAGCGGAACCGCGTGTTCAGCCTGCTGAACCGCCACGGGTGGTGCATCTCGCGCAGGGAGCTGCGCTTGAGCGGACCCGTTTCCGCATCGCTGCGGGGAGGCCAGGCGGCAAGGTGCATCGCAACATATTTTGCCAGGTCTTCCACCGAGGTGATGAGCCCGCCCATCGCCCCGTACGAGCCGTGATGGAGGAGCGGGATGTTCTCATACGCGTCGTGCAGCCAGTTGTAGCCGAGTGCGAGTTTTTGTTCGGGCGCCTTAGTGTATTCCCACACCGTGCTCGTCATGCCGAGCGGCTTGAAGATGCGTTCCTTCGTGTATTCGTCGTATTTCATGCCGGAGACAACCTGTACGATCTGGCCCAGGAGCGCGAAGCCCACGTTGCTGTACTCGTATTCCACGCCCGGGACGTTGGAGAACGCAGGGCCGTCGGCCATCAGTTTTCGAAGCTCGGCGTCCGTGTCCGCGAGCTGGCGGTCACCCCACGGGTTGTCTTCGGGAAAACCCGCGCCGTGTGTCATCA
>CAYIBG010000252.1:0-3072 GCA_964361365.1 uncultured Ignavibacteriaceae bacterium
AAGGGTTCTGGCAAGAAATGACTTGGACCCGCCTTCGCAGATTTTACAATCTCTAAACTTACAATCTAGAATCAAACTTGAATCAATCTAAGCTGTTCATTTCTTTCCTTGTTGCCCCTGCCTTTGTGATCCTTTTCGCGGTGGTATTCTACCCGTTCATTTACAATATCGTGCTCTCATTCTCGAACATGAATCTGTACAGGATTTATGACTGGAGTATCATCGGAATAAAGCAATACACGAGGATTTTTACTGAACCTTCCCAGCCCAGCTTTTATCTGATTTTTTGGAAAACATTCGTGTGGACATTCGTGAATGTGTTTTTCCACGTCGTTATCGGAGTAGCCCTGGCACTTATCCTGAACCAGAATCTCAAGGGTCGCTCGGTCTTCCGAACACTCCTGATACTTCCGTGGGCGATTCCACAATTCATTGTCGCACTCACCTGGCGGGGGATGTTCAACTACGAATACGGCACCATTAATCTGTTTATCACCAGGTATTTCAACCTGCCTGCAGTCGAGTGGCTGAAGGATCCGGTCAACGCGTTCGTTGCATGCATTATCACCAATGTTTGGCTGGGTTTTCCATTCATGATGGTCATCGCCCTCGGTGCGCTCCAGAGCATTCCGCACGAGCTCTACGAAGCTGCCGAGATCGACGGGGCCCGCTGGCATCACAAGCTTCGAGCCATCACGCTGCCCCTAATCCGACCTGTGATGATTCCCGCAATTACACTTGGGATGATCTGGACGTTCAACAACCTCAATATCGTGTGGCTCGTGAGCAACGCCGGCGAGCCGTCCGATGTGACGCATATTCTGGTATCCTATGTGTACAAATCGGCGTTTAACTATTACAGCTTCAGCTACGCGGCCGCCCTCTCCATGATCATCTTTGCGATACTGCTAGCCATGAGTCTGACGTTCATGAAATCATCCCGCGCAACGGAAGCGGCTTACTGAAAAACCATGGCAATCCAGCAAAAAAGATCCCGTATTTTGCAGAATACTTTGAGTTACCTCGTGCTGGCACTGTTCTCCGGTATTGCCCTGTTTCCGATCTGGCAGGTTGTCAATATATCGCTGAGGCCGGGAGACAAGCTTTTGCCCACAGAGCTTGAGCTTATCCCCGCCAATGCTTCCCTGAACAACTTCATTCGACTGTTCACTCAGACAGATTTCCTCACCTGGATTGGCAACAGTCTTCTTGTTTCCCTTACCGTCACCATCACGGGTGTCGTTCTCGCCTCGACGGCCGGGTACGGTTTTTCGAGATTTCAATTTCCCGGGAAGAGAATCGGCTTGTTGTCGCTTTTGACGACGCAAATGTTCCCGGCGACGATGCTCTTGCTTCCCATGTACATCATGCTGATCAAGCTTGGACTCATCAACACATATCTCGGTGCCATCATCGTTTACTCTGCCACTGCGCTGCCATTCTGCATTTGGACGATGAAAGGATTTTACGACACGATCCCGCCAAGCCTGGAGGAAGCCGCGAGAATAGACGGGTGCAGTCACTTTGCCGCATTCTATCGCATTATTCTGCCTCTCGCCGCCCCCGCGCTCGTCATCACGGCGCTTTTCTCTTTCATGACGGCATGGTCGGAGTATATCGTCGCCGTTCAGATCCTGCAGGACAGTGATTTATGGACGCTTCCGCTCGGTCTCAAATCGTTTGAGGCAAGCATGAGCACCGAGTGGGGCCTCTACGGTGCAGCCTCGCTTATCGTGATGATACCTGTTGTCATTCTTTTTCTTGCTCTGAGCCGCTGGCTGGTATCAGGACTCACTCTTGGCAGTGTCAAAGGATGATCGTTCTGATGAAAACCTCCCTTTTCCTGGATCTACGAATTTACACAGTTCTCTTTTTCGTCATTTTCCTGAATGCATGTTCTATGAAAGACCCTCACAAGATATCGCTCGATGGCCCCTGGCTCTTCCATGTTGACAGCAGTGATGACGGAATGCGGCGGCAATGGTACAAAGATGGGGCCGGTCGAGAAAACTGGGCAACGATTCAGGTACCCGACCACTGGGATCGTTACAACCTTTCCGGATATGACGGCATCGGTTGGTACGCGAAAACGTTTGATGTCGACAGCGCCGCTTCATGGTCGATTGTGTTTTCAGGAGTCGACGACGACGCGATCGTATGGGTGAACGGTATCAGAGTGGGGTCGCACGAGGGATACAGCGACGCATTTTATTTCGATGTCTCGACAGCGACTCGCCCCGGGAAGAACGAAGTTGTCGTTCGCGTGAATGACCGCGGAGGTCCGGGGGGAATCTACAAACCTGTTGCCATCACACGTACAGATCGTATCGATGAGTTTCTCACCGGGAAATATGCCTTTTTTGAAGCTCGGAGGAGTGCAGATTGGGTTCGTGATGCGGTGATCTATGAAGTGTATCTGCGGTCGTTCTCAAAGGAAGGAACCCTCAAAGCGCTCGAGAAACGCATCCCGGAATTGAAACAGCTTGGCGTCACTGTCGTTTGGCTGATGCCGATCCATCCCGTCGGTGAACTCAATCGAAAAGGCACTCTTGGAAGCCCGTATGCAGTGCAGGATTTCTACGCGGTCAATCCGGAGTTCGGCACTCTCGAGGATTTCAAGTCGCTCGTCAAAACTGTTCACAGCGAGGGTTTGCGAATCATCATCGATCTCGTTGCAAACCACGCTGCATGGGACAGCAAGCTCGTCGAGGAACACCAGGAGTGGTTCACGAAAAATGATGAAGGCGCCATCGTGTCGCCAAACCCCGACTGGTCGGATGTGGCCGACCTGAACTACGACAGCCACGAACTCAGAAAATACATGATTGAAATGATGAAATACTGGGTTCGCGATATCGGCATCGACGGTTATCGCTGCGACGTTTCTGAACTTGTTCCGACGGATTTTTGGGACACGGCGCGACGCGAGCTGGAAAAGATCAAGCCGGTGATCATGCTGTCCGAAGGCACATTCCCGGAACACCACGTCACCGCGTTTGACCTGACATATTCCTGGAACCTCTACGATGCCCTGGGAAAAGTCGTGAGCGGGTCCACGCAAGCACACGTCTT
>CAYIBG010000253.1:0-3068 GCA_964361365.1 uncultured Ignavibacteriaceae bacterium
GCACACCCAAAGCCTCGGTGATTTTTTCAAGGCCGAGAACCTCGAAGGCCTTGTCACGGGACTCGAACCTTGAGATCGCTACCTGGAATGACTCGACAGCGTCGTCGGTCGAACCTGTAAGGTATCGGGCAAGTCCGAAGTTCAGATACACCCCGCCGTCGGAGCTGTCTGCCAGCATGCTTTTCTGGTATGTTTCCTGGGCCAGGGGCAGGTCGTTTTTAAGCAGATAGATGTTCGCCAGGTTGTTGAGAGACGGAGCGGTGTTCAAGGAAAGCAGCGCCTGGATCGCGACATCATAATTTCCGGCCTTGGCCTGAAGAACTGCCGCTTTGTTTCGGTCGACAGGGTTCGCACTCGCAAGGTTCGATGAGCTGCTGTTCAGCGACTGGCTTTGCGCATATTCATAGTCTGTGAGATCCTGGGAAACAAGCTGGGCGATTTTTTCAGCGGGCGGTGGCGTGACGGTTCTCGTGGAGATCGACAGGTTTGCAGGCGGAAAAGCCGTCTTGGCTTTTCGCGTATCGATGAGCTCGATTTTTCCGCCACCCTCGGTGTTCTTGTAGTATTCCGACGCACCCGTTTGCCATGCTTTGACAAACGGCTGGTTGATCATCGTTGTTTCGAGTGGAATCCATACCGTGTTCTCATCGACGATATAGTCCTGAGCATTCGTGCTCACCATGTAGCCGTTTTTCGGCCGCACGTCCGTGTCGAACATCATGAAAATATGGTCGCTTGTGGCGATGAACTTCGTACGAATGCCGATATTTTCCAGCAGGGAGGCCACCAGGACTGATGAATCGTCGCAGTCGCCGGCTTTGGAGGCGAGGGTTTCACGAGGATAGGAGATCAAATCCAGCACATCACCCTCCGACGTTTTCCACGGGTCCGACACATAGTTGATTCCGTATGCACGCACCCCCTCCCACACAGCAATGGCGTTCACAACATTGCGCGGCAATTTCGATTTGAGTTGTTCGTTGCCGCCCACGCTTCCCACAACATACCGCGCAAACTGCACCACGGACTCGTCCGTGTCCGTAACAAAAGCGCCTATGGATTCTCCACGCCGCCAGCTGATGGTGTTTCTACTGTAGATCGTCACCGGCTTGACCAAGCTTCTCGTTTGCGGCTGGTTGTTGAAGGTGTAGCTCAGCTCAACTTTTGCCTGACCGGTTGAATTGGCGCTCAAGGTATAGAGCTGTTTCGCGTCCAGCGTTGCGGCGAGTTTAAACGACTGCTTTGCACTCGGGTCGATCTTCGGCACAATTTGCTCGGACGGGAGGCTCATGTAACCCGGAATAAAAATCGAGACTTTGACGTTACGGATCTCGGATTTTGAAGTGTTCTCGATTTCGAGCGTCGCAAGCGGATTGTACGCGTAGTAATTGACCTGCGAAGGGAAAATGTTTTCAATGGCAAATTGCGTGATGTCGAGTGAGCTCGAAGCTGCGGCAGCCGACATCCCTTTTGCTTTCTCCGCGTTCTCTTTCGTACTGAGGTCGATCCTGCTGCCGGTGAAACCGACGACAACAAGGTCATCGCGCTTCAAGAGCTCAGCCCGGAGGTCATCCATCGTCCCATTCACCGAAGCTTCATAGACCGCGCCGTCTTTTTCGAAGTAACGAAGCTTCAGATTGTTGATGATCGGACTTTTTTGAGGAAGGTCCTGCTCGAAACGCGCAATCAGCTTGTCGTCGATGCCGAGAAGCGCAAGTTGAATGATGCGCGGACCCGCCGCTTCTTCTTTCAGCCTTACCCGGGCTTTCACATACAAATCCGTCGCCAGCTTTTCACCCAGAGCCTGCATGCAAAGGTTTGCCGCCGAGGAGCGGCCCGAAGCGGATTTCTTCATCGTTGCGGATGAAACAGCAATCATTTCGCCTGTGTCTGTGATGATGATTTTCGCACTTCCTTTCCCGGCATACTCGTAATTCTTGACTCCGTAATATTCCTTCTCAGCATCAAAGTCTGCCGCTGATTTCCCCACGATGATCCACTCGGCGCCGTAGCGCAATCCAATTTCCTTCGCACGGGCAGGGTTGCTTTCGGCCAAGGCTATATCACGCGAGGTCACAGACGCGAATTGCTCCTTGTCCACAAGCCGGAAGCCTTTTTCGAGAAGAACTTCCTCGACCTTCGTGGCAACAAGCCTTGCGTCGACTTGCTGCATGTCAATCTTCTCGTCAAGAATGACCATCACCCGGGGCCAGGTGTCTTTACTTTGGGCGAAGAGCCCGAATGACAAGGCAATCACGGGCAGAAAAACGATTCGTGCGATTTTCATGTGGGGGATCCTTATTAGATTTACTTCAACAGCATCATTTTTTTGACATCCGTGAACCGCGAAGCATTTGTGTTGCCGTCAATGATAAGGCGGTAGAAATACACACCCGTGCTGAGAGACCGGCCGTTGAACCTGACTTCATAGTATCCAGGCTGCTGCTCTTTATCAACGAGCGAAGCAACCTCCTGGCCGATCAGGTTATAGACTTTGAGCGATACGTTGTATTTCTGCTCAATTCCGGAGATCTGGTAGCGGACTACCGTTTCGGGGTTAAACGGGTTCGGATAATTCGAATACAGTCGCATTTCCTTCGGAATGAGATCCACGCCGCCGCTGTTGTCAATTGCAAACTGCCTTGTGCCGACGAGAAGTTTGAAATTTCGCAGGCCCTCTTTCGAATTGAATTCGACGGATGACGTGATCTTGAGGTCGTACGCCATCTTTTCGTCGAGGTCGACAAGATAAGCCTCGAAATCAGGATTTGGCAGGATTTTCGCACCCGAGAGATCAAGTCTGAGCTTGGCAGCTCTGTCTCCCGTGACGACACGCATTTCCCACGCCTCACCCTGGTCGTTCACCGGACGAATGTCTCGCATCATTCCTTCTACCCCGTTTCTAAACGAAACTGCAACATACTTCCGGCCAATCAGCGGCGGAGCGCCCCAATCATTTTGATCATAGCCCAATTTGGCACCAGAAACCATGCCGACGTAGTTTTCAAGACTTTCCATGCCATTATCACGTCTGGAAGCGTCGACACGCATCAGCCAGTTATCCTGAC
>CAYIBG010000254.1:0-3066 GCA_964361365.1 uncultured Ignavibacteriaceae bacterium
CGGCGCCCGCTTGTTGCGCAACCTGTGAGAAATGCAAAGTTTCTTCATGATTGTTGGAACCTGTTGCCGCGACGAACGGAACACGCTTGTTAATGATTTCGCTTGCGAGACGGATCACTGTTTCGCGTTCGGCGCGTGTGAGAGCGGTAGGCTCGCCCGTCGTCCCCGTAACGGAGATGCCGTGGCTTCCGCTCGCGATTTGCCACTCGATGAGTGATCCAAGGGACTTCTCGTCGACCTTGCCGTCGCGAAACGGCGTCACGAGTGGAACAATAGAACCACACAAATCCTTTGCAGAATACTTTGCCATCAACTTAAGCGGGGATGTGGGACAGAGGAGCGTGTGAAAGTTGCGGAGGCAACTTCAGTAAAAATCATAAAAGACGCAAGAGAACCCCAGTCGGATGGGGACGGTTGATTGTCCTTCGATTTCTGTCTATATTACATATAATTCTGCACATTTTGATGCCATGATCTCACTTACGAAGCAACGTCTCCAGTCACTCTTTGACGGTTTTGCCGGCAAGCGTATTGCCGTGATCGGCGATTTGATGCTGGACCGCTATTACTGGGGGAGCGTAGCAAGAATCTCACCCGAGGCACCGGTTCCCGTTGTGGAGGTTGAATCTGAGTCGACGCGCTTAGGCGGGGCGGCAAACGTCGCCAACAACATTGCCGCTCTTGGCGGAGTCCCGATTATGGTCGGAGTCATCGGTTCGGACTTGACCGGTACGGAGTTGATGAAGATCATCGAAGGAAACGGTTTCCCGACTTCCGGCATTGTGATAGATTCAACAAGGCCGACTACCGTCAAAACCAGGGTCATCGCCCACCATCAGCATGTTGTGCGAATTGACCAGGAAACCAAACAGAATATCAGTTCTGAGATCCAGGTCAAAATCCTAAAAACCCTGTTGGAATCGATGAAGACACTCGATGGCATCATACTTGAAGATTACAACAAGGGCGTGCTTGTTCCGCACCTTATCCATGAAGTTACCGAAGCCGCCCGCAAACACGAAAAGACTGTGTCCGTCGACCCAAAATTCAACAATTTCTTTGCCTATAAAAACGTCACTGTCTTCAAACCGAATCGGAAGGAAACCGAGGAAGCTCTTGGGTGCAAGTTGGGCGAATGGACCGACATCGACAAGGCCGGCAAGGAAATGCTGCATGTGCTGGACGCTGAAAATGTACTGCTGACGCTCGGCGAGCAAGGCATGGCGCTCTTTGAAAAAGGCGATAAAGTGACTCACCTGCCAACCCGCGCGATCAAAGTGGCAGATGTCTCGGGGGCGGGAGATACCGTGGTTTCTATGCTTTCGATGGTTCTTGCCTCAGGGGGGGATATCCGTGAGGCCGCGACGCTGGCGAATTTTGCGGGCGGTATTGTGTGTGGGGAAGTCGGCATTGTGCCGATCGACAAGCAGGTTCTGCTCAAAGAAGTCCTCGTTCACACGAATCATGCTGCGGGCTGAGCCATGGGTCGCGTCGTTTCACTGAAAAGCCTCGTTACAATTCGAAAACATTTGAAAAAAGCACGCAAGCGGGTGGTTTTTACGAACGGATGCTTTGATATTCTCCACCTGGGTCATGTTGATTATCTTTCGAACGCAAAATCGCTGGGTGATGCGCTCATCGTTGGTGTGAACAACGACGCTTCTGTGAAACGAATTAAAGGAAACGGCCGTCCAATTGTAGAGGAGGAGGACCGGGCACACGTCGTGGCAGCACTGGAATCTGTCGATTATGTCTGCCTATTCGGTGAAGATACTCCGTACGAGATCATCCGTGCGCTTGTGCCCGACGTATTGGTCAAAGGCGCTGACTGGCCTCTGGAGAAGGTCGTTGGGAAGGACGTGGTCGAGAAGGCGGGCGGGACAGTCAAAACGATAAAATTCCTCCCCGATCGGTCGACCACCCGCATTATTCAGAAAATTTCCAAATCGGCCGCCTTTCGTTCATAGTCCCCTCAAGGGTTTTGCGATGGTGAAACTGTGCTGAGAAGGTTATTCCGTTTAGTGTTCTACTTAGTCATGATTGCGATGTTTGTCGTGGTCGCCGTCGTGGGTTTCACGCAAACGCGCTACTTCCGCACTTACCTTCGAAACTTCATCCTCGAGCGGTATCCTGAATACATCGAAGCATCCCTTCACTTCGACAGGTTTGAAGGAAATTTTGTTACCGGAACGCAAATTCACAACATCGTCCTCGCCAAGAACGGCGAGGAGTTGTTCGCCGCCGACCGCATTGAAATCAAATACGATCCGACGGGCTTTTTCTTTAACAAGATTTCGGTGACCCGGGTAACCGTTGTCAATCCGAGAATCCACATTTGGCGGACGGCCGACGGCGCGTTGAATCTGAGTCAGATTGTGAGGCCGGTTCCAGAGGATACTGCGGGTTCGTCAACCACGATTGACATCAAAGAGATCGCGCTCGTTGGCGCAAGGATAGCGTTTGAGGATTCCCTGCTTTTGCGAAACCGGCAGCTTGGGTTGGCGAGTGAGCCTGCGGGCGATGTAGTGGATTATGCAAGAATCCGGCTGGATTCAGTGCAGTTTTCCGCGTCCGCCGCAATTGGGCCTCAGAGAATATTCGCGCAAATCAAGTCGCTTTCATTTGAATCCCACAACCCCAGACTCGAGGTGGCCCGAATCGCGGGAAAATTCACTTTGACGCCCTCCCTGGCAGCTGTGGAGGGTTTTGTTTTTGAAACGAAGCGTTCTTCCGTCAAACTCGATGTCCACGTGAAGAATGTCAATCTCGCGGCGCTCGGAAAACTCGAAGACCTTGAAAAGGCGCCCGTGGAATTGGGCATCAACATCCAGAAGCTTGATTCGAGAGAGCTGAAACAAATCCTTTATCCGCATGTCGATTTTCTCGACAGGTCATTCACGGTCCAAGCGCAAATACGCGGGCTGTTTGGCAGGCTCAGCGTGGAGAGGTTTTCCATACGAACGCCAAAATCGGTTCTTCAAGCTCAAGGGACCATCTTCAACCTCCACAAACCCGCCAACCTCAGACTCGACTTCACATTGCTCGACAACAAAGTTGACCCTGTAG
>CAYIBG010000255.1:0-3052 GCA_964361365.1 uncultured Ignavibacteriaceae bacterium
GAAGTCGCCGTCGAAGCGTTGAAGCACGGTGTCTTTGATTACATTCGCAAAGACCAAATCAGCAAGGACAGGCTGGCGATCGCCATCAAAAGCGTGCACGAGCGGTTCCTGTATCGAAAATCGATGATCGCGCGGGAGGCAGAGGAGCGGCTGCTGAAGGAAAAACAAAAAGAGTTGGATTCGCTCCAAACGTTTCACAACACGGTGAATTCGCTTGGTCAGCTCGTCGAGAAAAACGTTTCGACGTTGTTGGGCAACCTGAAGAAAAAAGAAGAACAATTCCTGAAAATGGTCAGCTCCGGCGACCGCGAGCAATGTCAGGCCGCTTTTAAGGAGTTATCTCAGGATGTTGAACTGGTTGCTTCAGGTGTGAACTCCATGCGGAACCTCTCAACCGTCGTCATTCAGAAACTTGAAGAGATCAAGATCGTTCCCCGTTCGTAGGTTCGGCTTTTCCCGTTGACATTCCAGCCTTTTTTCCGCATATTATGAGTCAGTTTCAAAGAAACGTACTCAATTCTCAAGCATAGCAGGGGTCGGACAATGTTTGCAGTGGTGGAAATCGCGGGACAGCAATTCAAGGTATCGGCGGCGCAGAAACTGCTCGTGCCGAAGCTGAAATCCGAAGTCGGTGCCAGGGTCAAGTTTGAAAATGTCCTTGCCGTTTCGGACGATACGAAAACGACGCTCGGCACTCCGTATGTGATGGGGGCTTCAGTTGAGGCAACCGTTCTGAAGCACGTGAAAGATGACAAGGTCATGGTTTTCAAAAAGAAGAAGCGGAAAGGCTACAAAGTTCGAAGAGGACATCGGCAGCAATACACGCAAATAGAGATCAATACAATTTAAGATTGTAAATTGTAAATTGAAAATTGTGGATTGAGAGTTTCGGATTTCTGCGCCGGAGGCGCATCCGCCTTTGGCGGAGAATTTAGGATTTCGGAGAAGTTATGGCTCATAAAAAAGGCGGTGGAAGTTCAAGGAACGGCCGGGACAGCAATGCGCAACGGCTTGGCGTCAAGCGTTTCGGCGGAGAACTGGTGAACGCCGGGAGCATTCTCATTCGCCAGCGTGGTACAAGGGTCCATCCGGGCCGAAACGTCGGGATTGGCAGCGACGACACTTTGTTTGCCCTCGCCGACGGTATCGTGAAGTTCGAGCGGGTCGGGAAGACCAAGCAGCGAGTCAGCGTCTACCCCCCCTCTTCGTAAGAAAGGTTTGGCAGTACAGGCCTCTATCAGTGATAGAGGCTTTTTTGTTTCTCACCCATCCCACACATCCTATCGACAACGGAGATCCCTTATGAAAATCACAGTCATCGGCGCGGGTCATGTCGGCGCAACGGCAGCCCAGCGTATCGCCGAAAAAGAACTTGCGAATGAAGTCATCCTGGTTGATGTGGTCGACGGCCTGCCTCAGGGCAAAGGACTCGACATGTATGAATCGGCTCCCGTCGAGGGGTTCGACACAAAAGTTCTTGGAACGAACTCGTACGACCTGACGGCCAATTCCGATATTATCCTGATCACGGCCGGCATTGCCCGTAAACCCGGCATGAGCCGCGACGACCTCCAGAAAACAAACGCGGATATCGTGAAGTCGTGCGCGCAGCAGGCAGTGGCGAAATCGCCGCAGGCGATTATCATCGTTGTTTCGAACCCGCTGGACGTTATGACGTATGTCGCAATGAAAGTCAGCGGCTTTGAGCGTCACCGCGTCCTTGGGATGGCCGGCGTGCTTGATTCCGCCCGGTTCCGCACGTTCATCGCCATGGAAATGAACGTCTCCGTCGAAGACGTGTCCGCGTTTGTGCTGGGAGGCCACGGCGATTCCATGGTGCCTCTCCCCCGTTATTCCACGGTTGCTGGGATACCTCTTCCCGATCTCATGGACCGGCCAACGATCGACAGACTTGTGAAGCGCACGAGAGACGGCGGCATCGAAATCGTGAACTACCTGAAAACGGGCAGCGCGTACTACGCGCCTTCATCTTCGGCGGTGCAGATGATCGAGGCCATTGTCCGGGACAAGAAGAGAATCCTCCCCTGCTCCGTTTGGCTCAAAGGCGAATACGGCCAAAGCGACGTGTTCCTCGGAGTCCCTGTCAAGCTGGGAAAAGGCGGCCTCGAGGAAATCATACAGATCAAATTAACGCCGGAGGAGCAGGCAGCATTGAACAAATCTGGCGCTGATGTGAAGGCAAGTATTGCAAAGCTTGCGCTCTAGTTAGATGGGGAGACCTTATGCACGCGTCATAATTCTTATATTCTTTGATATTTCTTGACACTAAACGACTCTTTTGTTATTCTTGATGCCAAGATACGTGCTTCATTCCACCAAACTATTCTTCACTTCCAAAGGAGGCTGTATGAACCGAACGAAGACATTTCTTTATTTTGCATTCGCGTTAAGCGTGATGTTCTCGATGATGGTTTTTGTGAACGGGTGCAAAAAGGATGAGGCAACCGGTCCGGGTGAGGACTTAACCGTACCGAATGATGTGTTCCCGTTAATCGCCACTCGTCGTTTTGATTATACAGGATATTTCACGACTATAGATACTGAAATCCCAATTGCTGGAACGAGCGCATTTTACAGTACAAGTTGGACACTTGGTTCTTCGGTTACACCACTCTCGGCTGTGTTTGGTTCAACATATGCAGCGATTGTCTCGGCGGCAAACGGCGGTAGAACATCAGCGTCACTTGTAAATGATTCAACATTAACCGCCCCGGGTGGAGCAAGGAAGTTTACACCGGTTTTTGCTTACTACGATTCCACAAATGCAGATTATTATTATATGACAAATCTCGGTTTATTCTTCCGCAGCTCACGTATAAAACTTCCAAGCGATACCACAAAAATTCGTATTGATTCTCTACGGTTTATCAAACTTGCTTCTCCTAAAGTTGGAATTGGAGGAACATTCACATCGTTTGAAGAAAATTTCGTCAGTTATTCTAATCCAGCCGCGCCTACAACAATCAACTTAGCAATCACGGGCAAATGGGAAAGCAAAACGGATGTTACAGTCAATGGACTAACATTCTCA
>CAYIBG010000256.1:0-3034 GCA_964361365.1 uncultured Ignavibacteriaceae bacterium
TCGCACAACAACTGGAGGGCGGGGGCAAGGCCAAAATCCTCAAGCACAGACGGCATCAGGTCGTACGAAATTTCCCGGGCCTCTTTCATGACGCGGTCGAGCAGTTCTTTCATGTCTTGGATCCGCTTGATTTCTGCCGGAGATTGAATCGAGTCCTCGAGAATCTCCAGGTTAAACTTGATGGCGGTGAGCATCTGCCCGAGGCCATCGTGTATTTCGCGGGCAATTCTTCTTCGTTCCTCTTCCTGGTCCTGAACCCTCGCACTCGAGAGCCGTGCCAGCTCCTTTTCCTGCCCGACGAGGTTTTCGTAGAGCTTGGCATTCGCAATAGCGATTGAGGATTTTTTTGCCAACGAGCTGAGGTAGCGCATATCGCGCTTTGAGAATTGATGCCCGGAGCGAAAACCGACCACCAGCACCCCCTCCCGCTTGCCATCGACATCAAGAGGGAAGATGCCTGCGGATTGCAATTGTTCTTTCGCTATGCGGGGGAATTTTTCCACGGAGTACATCATGTTCACCTGAACATCGGAGATCAAGGTCGGAGTCTCGTTCTGCAGAAGCTGCTGATGGACATCCAAAATGGGAGAAGGCTCTGAAGAAAAAGGGGCGAGATTCCCTTTCATCGTCCTCCAGGTGTAACTGTTCGCATGGAAATCAAATTGAATGACACCGACGAAATCTGCGTGTGTTAAAGTCTTCCCGTGGTGAGAGATTGCTTCCAAAACCTTTTGCAAATCCACTGTGGAAACCAGCTGGTGGTCGATGGTTGTAAGAGTCTCCTGCTCCCAAAGCCACCGCGCCTGCTCACGCTCCATCTTCTTCCGCTCGGTGATATCCCGAAACGAAGCAAACACAGCCGGCCGGCCGTTCCATTCGACAATCCGCGAATTCACTTCCACGTCGATGATCTGCCCCTCCTTCGTCAGAGCGCGCTGTTCTTCGCCTTTCATGAGGTCGCTCCCTACCGGACGAATCCCCGGGTCGGATATGACAAAAGGCCGACTGGCAGGAGCCATGAGGTCGACAAACTTCACGCCCCGGATGTGGTCGAACGACCCGTAACCAAACATCTTGAGAGCGGCGGAGTTTAGATAGACGGGATGTTCTTCCTGGATGATCATGATGCCATCCAGGGAATTCTCGACGATATGCTGGAATTGGTCGTGCAGCACGTCAACTTTCACGAAACCGCCTCCTCCGTGTAAGTTTCAAGGGGTGGGCATGCGCACATAATATTCCGGTCTCCATAGGCATTATCAATTCGTCCCACACTCGGCCAGAACTTGTTTTTTCTCAAATGCATTAATGGATATACGGCTTTGTAACGCGTGTAGCGATGGTTCCAGTTTTCCCCCATAGCCTCAAGGGCGGTGTGGGGAGCGTTCTTCAGCACATTGTCCTTCTTGTCCGCCTTCCCGTCGATAATTTCCTGAATTTCCTTTCGGATGGAAATCAGCGAGTCCGCAAACCTGTCAAGTTCCGCTTTCGATTCGCTTTCCGTCGGCTCGATCATCAAGGTGCCGGCCACAGGGAAGGAAACCGTCGGCGCGTGAAACCCGTAGTCCATCAACCGCTTGGCGATATCTTCCACTTCGACGCCGGCACTTTTGAATTCACGCATATCCAGAATGAACTCATGAGCGCATCTGCCTTTTGCACCCTCATACAGGACGCTGAAGTGCTTTTCGAGACGCGCTTTTAAATAATTCGCATTCAAAATGGCATACTCAGTCGCCGCCGTGACTCCGCGGGAACCAAGCATCCGGATATAACCGTAGGAGATCAACAGAATACTGGAACTGCCCCAGGGAGAAGAGGACACGGCGTTGATCGCCTTTGAACCGCCGGTTTTCACGAGTGGATGACCCGGAAGATAGGGAGCAAGATGCTCAGCGACACATATCGGCCCCATCCCCGGCCCCCCGCCTCCGTGTGGAATGCTGAACGTTTTGTGCAAATTGATATGGCACACATCTGCTCCAATGGTCGCCGGGTTTGTGAGGCCAACCTGCGCGTTCAGGTTTGCACCGTCCATGTAAACCTGTCCCCCGTTCTCATGGACGATTTTGCAGATCTCCTGGATGGATTCTTCGAATACCCCGTGCGTCGACGGGTATGTCACCATAAGTGCTGCCAGGTCGTTTTTGTGTTGCGTCGCTTTTTCTTTAAGGTCATTCACTTCGATGTTGCCCCGTTGGTCGCATTTCACGACAACAACCTGCATCCCGGCCATCACAGCACTCGCCGGATTCGTGCCGTGTGCGGACTGGGGAATCAACGCCACTTTGCGGTTCTCTTGACCACGACCGCGGTGATACGCCCTGATGACAAGCAGCCCGGCATATTCGCCCTGGGCGCCCGAGTTCGGCTGCAACGAGCACGCGGCGAAACCGGTGATCTCACAAAGATATTGTTCAAGGTGTTCAAAGATCTCCGCGTATCCTTCCACCTGGTTGAGGGGAACAAACGGATGAATCCTGGAAAACTCGCTCCAGGTAATCGGCATAAGCTCTGAGGCTGCGTTCAATTTCATGGTGCAGGAGCCCAACGGAATCATCGAGTGCATAAGAGAAAGGTCCCTGTTCTCCATACTCTTGATATACCGCATCATTTCTGATTCCGAGCGATACTGATGAAACACGGGATGCTTCATGAAATCAGACGACCGCCTGAATGGTGCGGGAACATCCGGCTTGAGGCCGTCGAACAAAGCTTTTACGCCCTCAAGACGGGCAGGCCTGCCACTCGCTTCAGCAAACACAGAAACTATTTTCTGCAGGTCTTCGGGCATCGTCGTCTCATCCACGGAAACACCGACCGTGTTAGCATCAAAATACCTGAAGTTGATTTGCGCGGATTCTGCAGCCTTCCGTGCTTTTTCCGCCGAAGGCACACGGATTTTCACCGTGTCAAAGTAGCATTTGTTTAACTGCTCGAGACCGAGCTTATTCAGCTCTCGTTCCAGGGCAGTTGCCATCAGGTGAACATTTGAGGCAATCTGACGAAGGCCTTCGGGCCCGTGATACACACC
>CAYIBG010000257.1:0-3026 GCA_964361365.1 uncultured Ignavibacteriaceae bacterium
TTCAGCTGCTCGAACTCCGTCTCCCAATACCGCAGCACGTATTGCTCGAGGGCCGTGATCTTGGCAACTTCGCTGATCGAATAGTAAAGCTTTTTGATGCCGGTATGCTTCATGCGGAGTTCGAACAAAAAATAGCGAAATGTTCGTACAGTTGCAACGAAAGCAGCTATGCATCCGGTGAACCAGGCTCCTCAAAAGAAGAAAAGGCAATCTTGAGGGCAACTTTCCACGAAAGGTACCCTGTTTTTCACGGGATTACGGTTGGCTTCTGAGTTAACCGGTTATCGTTTTGATGAAATCGGAGAGCTTCTGTTCTTCCTCAGGGGGCAGGACAAGGTCTGCCCTGGCGTACAGTTCCCTGGCGGCAGCTTCCAGAACCTGGAATTTTTTGGCTCTGCTTTTTTCCTGTTTGTACCGTGCCAGAGTTGTTCGGTAGGAAGGCGCGAAAAACACAAGTTGGTATGTGCGTCGGATCATCTCCGCCAGCATGTCCGTCGGAACCTCGAAGACCCTGATGAGTCGTCTCCAGGAAACGACAGAGATTTTCAGAGGAGAAAGTCGGTCCTGTTCCAGCATGCGATAGATGTTTGCAGAAATCCCGACTCTCGAGACAATCTCGCTCGTCGTGAACGAGTGTTCCATCTTTGCCTTTCTGAGGAAGGATCCAAGGGTGAGCGGAGCGGCGATCGTCGCCTGACGAGCCTTCAGACCTGCTTCAAGCTTCTCCAAAAGTTTTCGGCGAGCTTTGGCGGTAGCAGGGGTTTTAGAATGTCGCTTGACGGCGGTTTGTTCGTAAAGGCCGTGTGTGGTAATGTCGCCCTCAAGAAACGCCAGCTGAATCAACTTGTCAATTGAATTCCTTTTCACGATGTCGCCAGTTCCGGATAATGTTCTGAAAGGAGCTTCACGAATTTTTTCCTAACCCGTTGATGATAGACTTTCAATTGACTCACCGGCTTCCCGGTGTATTGGGATATGTCTTCGTACGGTACGTCGAGCGCCCTGCAACGGAGCAGGACTCGTTCCCAAGTTTCCATTGCGTCAAGAGTCTCGGCGATCACATGGAGTTTCCCGGGAACCGTTCTCGGGTCGTCGGCGGACTTTTCAGATGAGTGAAGCGAGGATTCATACTTGCGCACGACAGCGCGTACCACCTCGAGCTCCGTCCCGGAGTATTCCTGATCGTTCTCGAGAGCGGATTCCTCGAAACGTTCCATCAGGCCGCCCTTTAAGGTCTCGTGGCGGACATGATCCCGAACTCGATTTCGAAAAATCGTCATGACCCAGAAATGAAAATCGCCGTCCGATTTTGTAAACTCAAACGAGTCAATTTTTTGAATGACGGAGAGCAATACGTCGCTTACCAGTTCCTCGGCATCAAGGCTGTCGATATGAAAAATGCTGACTGCTTCCGAGATCAACCGATCCTGATAAGCATCCATCAAATGGCCGGCTCCTTTCCGGTCGCCATTTTTGAGTTCTTCAACAATCTGTCGATTTGTAACCCGTCCCATCTATCTCCTAAGATAAGAAACGAATGCAGGTAACAGTTGCTCAAATTGCGTGAAAAACGAACTAAGGAAACGATGTTTTAGCGACAGAATCAAGGAAAAACAACATCGAGACTTTCCCTGGGCGGGTTTTCGGTTGTGACGGTTGCCACCACGATTCAAAGGCCATTTGTTTACGAATTCCGCAACGCATATCTTTAATTATCAAGAGAGCGTTTTAAGTCCCCATGGCTGGTCCAACATATCCCCTCGAAGTTCTCATCGTCGAAGACGAAGAGCCTTTCCGGAAGGTCCTTTCAGTCGTCCTGAGGGAGAAGGGAGGGTATGTCGTCGAGGAATGCGAGTCCGGCGAAGAAGCGATTGAGGCGCTCCGCGCAAGCCCCCGCGACATCGTTATTCTCGACTATCGCATGGAGCCTGTTTCCGGGCTGAACGTGCTTCAATGGATGTTAGAGCAGAAGATGGAAACGCCGGTCATTGTGCTCACGGGCGCGGGGTCGGAGCATATTGCCGTTGAGGCCATGAAACTCGGAGCGTATGACTATATCCGGAAGGACAATTTCGAGCCTCAGCATCTTCCCGTGATTGTGAACAGCGTTCATGAACGGCATCTCTTCAAGAAGGAACGCGAAAAGAGCACCAGGGTTTCCGTGGACAGGGAGAGAAACCTTGTATCGCTCGAGCTTCTTCGCAACGGGATCTCGCTTTCTTCGAACCTCATCAGCACAACATTAGCCAACATAGCCAAGGATATCGACCGGTTTCATCAGAACCTGAGACCGTTGATCGGAGACCAGGGTCAGGATTTACTGAACACGATGGCCGAGGAATTGAAACAGGAATACAATTTCATGTCGACGATTATCAGATCGCTCTCAGATTTATCAGATATCATGTACCAGAAGTTCAAGGGTCTGCAGGATCCGCAAAGCATCGAAGAAGCCCTCAAAGCTCAATTGAGGTCGCTTCAGGATAGAAGCTCCTCCCGCAAGAAATAAGCTTTCCCAGAGTTTTTCGGGCCGTAAAACGTCGAAAATTTCTTTTGTATTCCGCGCAACATTTCCTATCTTTTCACGTCTATTTCTCGTTTCCATCCGTACAGAATTTATCTAACCCAATACACTTTAACACCATCAAGGAGGTTGCCATGAAGCGATTGATGAGCGCGCTGGCGATGTTTATCATTCTTGCTGCGACGGCCTGGTCCCAAATGGGACCAGAAAAGGTCGATGCGGACGCCGTTCGAAAGATCAAGGATGAGGCCATGAACCGGTCACAGGTCATGGAAATACTGAGCTACTTGTCGGATGTCCACGGACCCCGTTTGAGCTGGTCGCCGTATTACAAACAAGCCGGAGTGTGGGCCAGCGGAAAGCTTAAAGAGTGGGGACTGGAGAATATTCGCAATGACAATTGGGCGCCTGTTGGCAAGGGCTGGACCCTCAAAGAGTTTTCTGCCCAGGTTATTGAACCGAAGACTTTTCCGATCTATGCGTACCCGAAAGCATGGTCACC
>CAYIBG010000258.1:0-1283 GCA_964361365.1 uncultured Ignavibacteriaceae bacterium
CATTTCCCTTTGTGCTTCTCCAGTAACTTTGCGAGCTCGACAATCGTTCCGTCGTCCACAACATCGAGGTTGACGTTCAGGAGTACGCTCTTCGCATATTTCTCTTTCACCTTCTCGATGGCAATCACTTCGTTCACGAGCACCTTGATCCCTTCCGCGCTGCCGTCGTTTTTCCCCACGACCATCACGATGGAACCCGGTTGAAGCTGCTGCGAATATTTCTGGTAAGGGTCCGAAAAGACAATGCACTCGGCCTTCCCTGTGAAATCCTCGATCGTAATAAAAGCCATCGTGTTGCCCCGTTTGTCGATCTTCCTTTTCAAATCCGAGACAATTCCGCACACGCGCACGGTGGTCCCCGGCTTCACGGTCTCCGGCGACCCCAGCTTGGCGCTGGCAAAGGCCTCGATTTCCTCCGCATACTTGAGCAAGGGATGGCCCGTGACATAGAAGCCCAGCACTGCTTTTTCACGCGAAAGCTTTTCCATCTCTCCCCATTGCGCCATTGCCTTCATGTTCGGCTTCACATCTATTTTGGCAGTGGAGCCCGCAAACAGGTTCGATTGACCCCTGCCGCTGTGTTCCTGCTCATTCTGCCCATAGCCGGTGGCTGCTTCCACGTTTTGAAACAACTGCGCCCTGTTATCGTGCAGCGAATCGAAAGCACCGGCTTGAATCAGGCCTTCTGTGGTCTTCTTGTTGACAAGCCGTAAATCGACTCGTCCACAGAAATCGAACATATCGTGGAACCTGCCTTTTTCGCTTCTCGAGCGCACGATATTTTCCACCGCACTCACCCCGACGTTTTTGATCGCACTCAAGCCAAAACGAATCCCTTTCGGCGTCACGACGAAATTCACGCCGCTTTCATTCACGTCAGGGGGCAAAACCTGGATTCCCAGTTTGCGGCATTCGTCGATGAGCTGAACGATTTTATCCGTATCCGCCATTTCGCTCGATAACGTCGCGGCCATGTACTCCGAGGGATAATGAGCCTTCAGATACGCCGTCTGATACGCCAAAACCGAATATGCCACGCTGTGGGATTTGTTGAACCCGTAGGAGGCAAACTTTTCGATCAAGTCAAAAATGTCGCCCGCTATTTTCTTGTCGATGCTGTTGGCCCCAGCGCCTTCGATGAACTTTTTCTTTTGCTCGGCCATCAACTTTTTGTCCTTCTTCCCCATCGCACGGCGCAGTAAATCAGCCTGCGCAAGCGTCATCCCCCCTATTTCACTCGCAATTTTTATCACCTGTTCCTGATAGACGATGACGCCGTAGGT
>CAYIBG010000258.1:1383-3015 GCA_964361365.1 uncultured Ignavibacteriaceae bacterium
GTCCGAGTCGGGAAGCCGGTTCAGGTCGATCGTTTCGTTGCGGTCGGTTCGAATCATGTCGAGCGTGTTTTCGATGACCGTGAGCGTCCTTAAACCCAAAAAATCCATTTTCAGCAGGCCCGCATCCTCGAGATCTTTCATGTTGTACTGCGTCATGAACTCTGTTTGAGGCGTCTTGTACATCGGCACATAATCACTGATGTCGCCCGGAGCAATGACGATACCGGCTGCATGCGTCGAGACATTCCGGTTCATTCCTTCCAGCACGAGGGCCGTATCGATCAGAAGTCGAATCTTGTCGTCCGTGCTGTCCTTGATCCACGTGAGCTCCGGAATGGTCTCTATCGCTTCAGCCAGGTGAGTGACCTTGCCCTGGAAAACCGGGATTTGTTTTGTGATGGAGTCGATCGTCCCCAACGGTATTCCCAGCACCCTTCCCACGTCTTTCAAGACTGCCCGCGACGAAAGCGTTCCGAATGTTACGATCTGAGCTACGGAGAGTTCACCGTATTTTTTTTTGACGTACTCGATCACCTTCTCGCGCTTGTCGTCAGCAAAATCGATGTCGATGTCCGGCATGCTGACACGGTCGGGGTTTAAAAAGCGTTCAAAGAGTAGTCCGAATTGCAGCGGATCGACGTCGGTGATTCCCAGAGCGTACGATACAAGGCTGCCCGCAGCGCTTCCCCTGCCCGGCCCGACACGCACTCCCATCTTGCGCGCTTCATTGATGAAATCCTGCACGATGAGAAAATACGCCGCATACCCCATCCGTTTGATGACGCCAAGCTCAAGATCTATTCGTTGTTGAATCTCCGGAGAAATCTGTGCAAAACGCCGGGAGAGGCCCTCTTTCGAGAGTTTATCGAGATAATCTTCGAGGTTCTGAACGCCCGAATCCGCCGGAATCGGGAAATTCGGCATGTAGTTCTTTTTGAAATCCAGGTTGAGACTGCACTTGTCGGCGATCTCGAGCGTTGACTCAAGTGCCTCTGGATAGTCCTTGAACAACACTGCCATATCCTTGGCGGACTTGAAATAGAGCTGATCGGTCCCGTAACGCAGCGTCGTGTAATCCGAAATGTTGTTCGCACTTGCATCCTGTATGTTGAGCATGATGTTGTGCGGGACGGCGTGTTCGGGCTTGATGTAGTGACAATCGTTGGTTGCCACAAGCTTCAGGCCAAGTTCCTTGCCAAGTCGGGGGGCCTGGGCGAGAATCGGTTTTTCGACATCGGCGCCGTGATTTTGAATCTCTATGTAAAAATCTGTCCCGAAAATGTCTTTGTAAATGCCGGCGTATGCCAGCGCTTCATTGTAGTTGTTGTTGACGAGATGAGCTCCCACGACGCCTCCGGGACAGGCGGATGTGGCGACCAGCCCATCGCTATATTTCGAAAGCAACTCAACGTCGATTCTCGGCTTGAAATAGAATCCTTCCGTATGGCCCCGCGTGCAGAGCTTCATGAGATTCTTGTAGCCAACTTCGTTCTTGACGAGCAGCAAAATGTGATGGTATATTCCCCGCCCATGCCCCACGCTTCCCTTTTCAGACTGCATCGTCTTGTCAAACCGGCTGCCCTTGGTGACGATGTACGCCTCGCACCCGATGATGGGCTTGATGCCCGCTTT
>CAYIBG010000259.1:0-2965 GCA_964361365.1 uncultured Ignavibacteriaceae bacterium
ACTCTGGTTCCCGCTTGCAGGATCAGTGACGGGCGAAGTGATTCTGTGGTATTTCGGACTCCATGACGCATCCATGATCGCATTCACCTTTACTTCCTTGTTTGTGCTCCTTGTGAACCTCGTCAGAGGCGTGAAGGTGGTGAGAGAGCGTCCGCGGTTCGTGGGGGGGGCACTGGCGCACATCGGTTTGGCGTTGCTGTTCCTTGGAATCGCCGGATCCGGGTTCTACGGCCAGAAGGAAACTGTATCGCTTTCCAAAGAAGAGACGAAAGAAGTCATGGGATACAAGCTCACGTATGTCGGTTCGCAGCCTGTGGAGCAAGGCAAAACAAAATACGTCGTGAGAGCAGAACGCAACGGCGAGAGCGTGACGCTCGAGCCGGTGATGTTCCAGAATAGCTACAACAACAACACGATGCGGAACCCTGACTATATCAGTTTTCTTACGAAAGACCTGTATCTCGAACCTGTCTCGGTCGAACAGGCCGGACCCGAACCAGCACACGAGTTTGTCACACTGGCGAAGGGAGTCCAGACGAAGATCGGCGACCTTGAAGTTCGGTTCGTCCGGTTCGATATGAGCGCTCATGGCACGGACCAGGTGACGGCGGGTGGAGGGATGACCGTCGGGGCTGTCCTCGAAGTGAAGCGCAAATCCTCAATTGAGCAGGTCATTCCGGCGGCAAATTACGGTGACGGAAAACAGGCTCAGGGAAAAACCGTGATGATGAAAGATAACAAAGTCGGATTCCAGCTTGTGAACATGAACATCGATATGCAAACGAAGAAATCCACGGTCGATGTCGTAGTGTTCGGATTGAACGAACCTGCAGCCGTGGTTCCTTCAAAGGAAATACTGGTCCTCGAGGCGAGCGTCAAACCGTTCATCAACCTCGTGTGGCTTGGCACACTTTGCATCATCGCAGGGTTCTTCGTGGCCATGCTGACAAGGGGAAAAGAGGTCCTCCTACTTTCCAAAAAATCTTCGAACGGAAAATCGAGGAAAGGCTCGAACCGTGCCGGGCCTGACCGGAACAACGAAATTCAACAAGAACAAGCTGTGCAAGAGGAGGTGGCGCTATGAGGTTGCCCAAAAAGATCCTGGTTCCAACGGATATGTCCACGTTTTCTCTCGCGGCCCTGCAGTATGCAGAGATCATCGCAGAAGTGTTCGGCGCCGAAATCACGCTGATTCACATCATCCACAGCGGGTCGCCGGCCGGGCCGGTGCATCCCGAGGATGAGGTCGGTGAAGGCAAGAACGTGACCGTCGAAGAAAGCAAGAAGATGATCTCGAATCTCCTGGTGGACAAGGACCTCGTCATCCGGAGTATCAAGATTCTCGTGCGAAGCGGGTCTCCGGCTGCTGAAATTGTGAAGGCGGCGAAGGAAACGGATGCTGACCTGATCGTCATGTCCACGCACGGCCGCACAGGCCTCCGCCACACGGTGGTAGGCAGCGTGGCCGAAAAAGTCGTGCGCTATGCCATATGCCCGGTCCTCACAGTGAAACCCGAGGAATTCCGGGAACTCGTGAGCCTGTCCGAAGAGGAAATCGCAGGCGATTTGCATATGGGGTGAGAAGGCAGAAGTCCGACTTCTTGATAACCTTCCGAAGGTTCAATTGTTCCCGGGAAAACCTTCGGAAGGTTGTCTGGTTACAAGTCGGACTTCTTAAAAGTGGACAAGGCCGGAGCAATCACTCCGGCCTTTTTTTTACTCACTCCTGAATTTCCAAGCTAAAGTCTCGCTTCGTTGTTTCTCACAATATTTTTCTGTTTCATACGTCAACCACGGCATCACTTATCCCAGTAAAAGGAGGACACAATGGCGAAAAAAATCGGAATTCTCGGAACAGGCATGGTCGGACAAACGATCGCCGCCAAACTGACCGAACTTGGATACGAGGTTATGATTGGAACACGTGATATATCCAAAACACAAGCCAATCGAGAAAAAACGGCAATGGGCACACCGCCGTTCAGCGAATGGCATACGAAAAACCAGGGCGTGAAGCTCGGCACGTTCGCCGACGCTGCCAAATTCGGCGAAATCGCTTTCTTGTGCACCAACGGTTACGCCACTTTGGAGGCTTTGAAACTGGCCCAGCCCGGAAACCTGAAAGGTAAGACCGTCGTCGATATTTCCAACCCGCTCGATTTCTCGAAGGGTATGCCGCCATTTCTCATCCCGCAATACGCGAACACAAATTCGCTCGGCGAGGAGATTCAAAAGGCGCTGCCCGGAGCGAACGTCGTGAAATCGTTGAACATCGTGAATTGCGAAGTGATGGTGAACGCCAAGAAGACTGGCGGAGACCCGACGATGTTCGTTGCCGGGAATGAGGCGAAGGCAAAGGATGAAGTGAAAAGCTTGTTGAAGCAGTTTGGCTGGTCTGACGTGATCGACCTCGGCGATATCTCCGCTGCGCGAGCGTTGGAAATGATGCTGCCGATTTGGCTGAGAACCTGGGGTGCAACGCAGAACGGTTACTTCGGGTTCAAAATCGTCCGATAACGCGGGATCGCTTACTTCGTGACGGTGGAGTCGGCCGGAGCTTTTGCTTTTTTCGGTGCGCTTTTCTTCACAGGCTGCTCAAACTCGGCCCCTATTCTGATCGCCCCACCGTCCCAGAATTTCTGCTGATTGTTCTGGTTGATGAGGGAGATTTCTTTGGGGACGATCTTAAGATTCGCCTGCTTTTTCATCTCCACCTGGGTGAGGTCGAGGACAAAGTTGACCTTGAAGTAAACGTTCCCCTCTTCGTTTTTTGCTTGCTGAGCGTTTTCGCGACCCGTCTTCCACATGAAATTCGGCCTGAACTTGAGGTAGAGCTGGGACGTGCGGTATCCGCTGCGTATGGAATCAGAAAGCCCGAGGTAGGCGTTGGGGGCTACGGAACATTTAATGGTCGGCGCGTTGTAAGGCGCTTCCACAATGCTGCCTGCTGAAATCGAGTAGCGCT
>CAYIBG010000260.1:0-2957 GCA_964361365.1 uncultured Ignavibacteriaceae bacterium
ACCCTGCCCGGATGCTATGCGTATGAAGTTTTTCAATTTCTCAGAACTTGAAGAGTAGCCCCAGGCCAACAACGAGCTTGCGTTCCGTTTTCTTGACGAGTTCCAACACGTTCGGGTCTGCTCCAAAACCAACGCAATTCTGACAGTATTCCTTCTGCACAAGCCAAATATTCCCGCCGGAGAGTGCCGCAAAAAAAGTTTTCTTACCCGGGTTCAACGGGATCTGGATCCCGCCTCTCCAACCATACACGTAATCCGGAGAGAACTCGGCGGCACCGCCAACGGTTGCAATAGTTCGATACGAGGTTGTTCCATATACTGCCTGACCAAACACCCAGGGAATGGGAGTGACCGAGACACCAACACCGATTCCAGGAGGCCCGACAGCCAGCACCACATCTGCGCTCAGAGGCGTCACAGGTGAAAAATGATACTCAACACCTGCACCGTGTGTCATGAGTCCGACTTCAATCGCATGCCATTTGGCTTCCTGATCCATACCCGAGGTATCAGCATGCTGTGCGGCAGCTCCGAAACTGGCGGCAACGAAAAGCATTACAATGAGTTTGGTGTTTCTTCTCACAGAATTTTCAAATGAAGTTCGTCGAGCTGCTTCTTATCAACCGAAGACGGAGCGTCATCCATGAGCGACATCGCACTGCTTGTTTTAGGAAAGGCGATGACGTCACGAATCGAGTCTTCTCCCGCCATGAGCATCACGAGCCGGTCGAACCCATACGCGATTCCGCCGTGCGGAGGCGCTCCATAGCGAAAAGCTTCAAGCAGAAAACCGAATCTTTTCTTTGCTTCTTCGGCAGCTATGCCGAGCAGTAAAAACATTTTGCTTTGGAGCTCCGGGTTGAAAATGCGGATGCTGCCGCCGGCGATTTCCGTTCCGTTGAGAACGAGGTCGTACGCACGCGCCCTAGCCTTGCCTGGTTCCTGATCCAGCAGGGAGAGGTCCTCGGTCTTCGGCGACGTAAATGGATGATGAACAGCCTGGAACCGTTTTCCTTCTTCATCCCATTCGAGTAAGGGGAAATCAACGACCCAGAGGAAATTCCACAGGCTCTTCGGGATGAGATCCAGCCGATGAGCCATTTCCAACCTGAGCGCCCCGAGGATGGTGAGCGCTTTGTTCCAGGTACCCGAAATAATAAGCACAAGGTCGCCGTGTTTCGCACCCAGTTTTTGAGCGATTCGTTTGCTTTCCTCGACTGAAACAAATTTCTCAACAGAATTTTCGATTTTATCGACATGCATTTTCATATATACCAGCCCGCCCGCTCCCATGGATTTCACCAGGTCCGTAAGACCGTCCAGCTGGTTTCTGGTGTAGTTGGCCAAACCGGGGATGCACATGCCTGCGACAATTCCCCCTTTTTTCACCGTGTCGCTGAACACTCGGAAATTGCTGGAGGCTGCTTCACTCGAACAATCTTTGATTTTCAACTCGAACCTTGTGTCGGGCTTGTCGCTGCCGAACGTTTCCATCGCATCTTTGTAACTCATTCGTTGAAAAGGCGCCCGGACGTTCAAGCCGATGCATTTATGGAAAAGGTCCGCAATGCAGCCTTCCGTCACCGTGATGACGTCGTTCTCGTCCACGAATGACATTTCGACGTCGATCTGCGTGAATTCTGCTTGCCGGTCAGCGCGAAAATCCTCGTCCCGGAAGCATTTGACAATCTGAAAATACCGGTCGAAACCGGCCACCATGAGAATCTGTTTATAGGTTTGCGGCGACTGTGGTAATGCGTAAAACTTGCCGTGATGGATGCGGCTCGGCACAAGGTAGTCTCTCGCCCCTTCGGGTGTGCTTTTCATCAGAACAGGAGTTTCAATCTCCACAAAATCGTTCCGGTCGTAGTAGGCCCGCACGACCTGATACGCCTTGTGACGCAAAAGGAGATTCTTCTGCATGCGGGGCCGTCGGAGGTCGAGGTAACGGTACTTGAGGCGAATGTCTTCCGAAGCTTCCGTTTTGTCTTCCAGCGGAAAAGGAGGAGTTTCCGCTTTACTCAAGACCGTCAACTCAGTTGCTTCGACATCAATAGCCCCTGTCGGCAAATCGGAATTCTCCGTGCCGGCAGGACGCGGAGCAACCTTGCCCGTCGCCGAAATAACGAATTCAGAACGGAGAGAATCCGCGAGCTTGTGCGCTTCGGAATTGTGTTGGGGCGCAAAAACGACCTGTGTCTTCCCAAACCGATCCCTGAGGTCGATGAAAATCACTCCGCCCAAGTCTCGCCTCGAATCGACCCATCCGGTGAGGGTCACTGTTTTGCCGATGTGCTCTTTTCGGGGCTCGCCGCAGGTATGTGTTCGCTTTTTGTAGTTCACGAGATGTCCCCCAGAAAACAGAAATGCGAGAAGCCGACTGCTGTCAGCATTCTCGCATTTCGTATTTAAGGAATTCAGTTGAGGTGTTTTGCAATCTTCTCAGCGAGTAATCTCTTGGGCACGGCCCCGATGACCTGCTCGACGACTTTTCCCGACTTGAAAATCAACAGTGTTGGTATGCTTCGAACCCCGAACTGCATGGAGACTTGCTGGTTCGAGTCAACATCCACCTTGCCCACTTTGAGCTTGCCGTCGTATTCGTGTGCGAGTTCCTCCACGATCGGAGCGATCATCTTGCACGGGCCGCACCATTCAGCCCAAAAATCCACGAGGACCGGCCGGTCTGAGCTGAGCACTTCTTGTTGAAAATTGCTGTCTGTCATTTCCATGGGTTTCATTCGATCTTCCCGATTTCTAACCCTGCAGCCGCACGGCCGTCGCACCGAGGAGAGCCTTTGCAGCCGCGAGGAATTGCTGGTTTGGTTCTACAACGTATTTCCTGGTTAAATATACGAGATTCTTGTTTAATCCGCCACCCGTGACCTTCAGGTAGCACTGGCATTTCCCTTTGTGCTTCTCCAGTAACTTTGCGAGCTCGACAATCGTTCCGTCGT
>CAYIBG010000261.1:0-2948 GCA_964361365.1 uncultured Ignavibacteriaceae bacterium
GGTTCTGAAGAAAAGCCTTGCAGTGAGTGCAGACGGTGGCGTAATTATCGTTGTCTGTGCGACAAACGGGGCATGCGATCATCGATTCCGGGGGACAGTGAATTTCTATTTCAATGTACTCAACTTGACCGTTTCGAAAAGTCGTTAAAACGACTACACTCATAGGGGGTGCTACGCTCATAACCCACGACTTAAGTCGTGGGTTATTCACCTACAAGTTGGAATATTAACCGTTTTAACGGTTTCTACACCGCGAACCGGTCACCTTGAGTTAATGTAGCAAGATCGGCCTTTGGAATCAATGGAATTCTCGTCTTTTCACTTCGCCGGCTTGAATTTTGCGGTGAAGTGACGCAGGACTGGCGCCTGCTCGACGATCTCGAAACCTCTCAGGAGCTTGCGGTTTTCGAAGACCAATTGGACAACCTCGGCCACGTAATCTATGTGACTCTGAGTGTAAACTCTTCTTGGAATCGCCAGGCGAACGAGTTCCATCGGCGGTGAAATCAATTTGCCGGACGAGTCGTACTTTCCAAACATCACGCTGCCGATCTCGACAGACCGGATGCCGCCTGAACGAAACAATTCACAGACAATCGATTGCCCCGGATAAAGATGGGGCGGGATATGCGGCACAAACCTCTTTGCATCAATGTAGATGGCATGGCCGCCGGGCGGTTGGACGATAGGGACCCCTCCTGCTAGAAGTTTTTCACCCAGATATTCCACCGAACGAATCCGATACGTCAAATAGTGGTCATCGAGAACTTCTTCCAACCCCTGCGCAATCGCTTCGAGGTCTCGCCCTGCGAGTCCACCGTATGTCGGAAACCCTTCAGTGATGATGAGGAGATTCCTGGCCTTCACCGCCAGTTCATCGTCGTTCAAAGCCAAAAAACCTCCCATGTTCACAAGGCCGTCCTTTTTTGCGCTCATCGTACAGCCATCAGCATAGGAGAACATTTCTTTTGCAATATCGAGCAAGGGCGTTTTCGCGTACCCCTTCTCTCTCTTCTTGATGAAGAACGCGTTTTCGGCAAATCGGCATGCATCCAGAAAGAGCGGAATACCGGCCTTTTTGAGCATCTTTTTTGTGTTTCTGATGTTTTGCATGGATACAGGCTGGCCGCCACCCGAGTTGTTGGTTACGGTGATGAGGCAAACCGGTATGTTTGCAGCCCCTTTTTCGCCGATGAGCTTCTGCAGCGCTTCCGTGTCAAGATTACCTTTGAAATCGGCGACAACTTCCGGGTTTTTCCCTTCTTCAGTCAGAAGGTCGACGGCTTCAGCTCCCGAAAATTCGACGTTCGCCCGGGTCGTGTCGAAATGCGTGTTGTTTGTAATATATTTACCGCTTCCGCCCAGCAGGGAAAAGAGAATCCTCTCTGCTGCTCTGCCCTGGTGTGTGGGAATGATATGTTTGAACCCCGTTATTTCCCGGACCACTTTTTCAAACCTGAAAAAACTTTTGGAGCCTGCATACGATTCATCGCCGTCCATCATTCCAGCCCATTGCTTCGCGCTCATGGCAGACGTCCCGCTGTCTGTCAGCAAGTCGATCAACACGTCCTCAGCCCGGATGAGAAACGGATTGAACGAAGCTTTCCGAAGGATGGATTCCCGCTCCGATTGCGTCGTGAATTTGATCGGCTCGACGGATTTTATTTTGAATGGTTCGATGATCGTCTTCATAAATTCCACGCTTCGCGGTTATAGGACTTGATCTCTTCTTCTTCCTTGAGTTCTTTCAACACACGGAGTACATACTTCCAGTGACGATCGATAAGAAACTCGTGATGGGCCACGCCCCGCACTGTTTGGTGTTTATCGATGATATACGTTGCCCGGCGAATGGCCAGTCCCCGGAGCCACAGTACCCTGTAGTTCCGGCACACCGAGAGGTCGGGATCGGTTCCCAGCGGAAACGGAAAGTTGTATTGTTTTGCGAACTTTTTGTGATCGGCCAGGCTTTGCCCATTAATCCCGATAACCGTGGCGTCGAGTTTCTTTATTTCTTGAATATGGTCAGCGAACATACAGCCTTCTTTTGTGCATCCCCAGGTGAAATCTCTTGGGTAGAAGTAGAGAACGACAATCCGTTCTCCGCGCTGGTCACTGAGGCGAAAACGAACGCCGGTGTGAAGCTTGACCTCAAAATCAGGAGCGACGGATCCTATGCGAACCATGGATTCGCAGACCAAAAAAAAGCCCCTCCGGGAGGGGCACTGATGCGTGCGGTGGGCGTCATGCTATTCTGTTTCGTATTGAACGAGTGAGAAGACATCGTAACCCGAAAGGCGTCCTCTCCCCTTCAAGAAGTTCAATTCGACCAGAAAGCAGACGCCGGCGATTTTTCCGCCAAGCTGTTCTACGAGCTTACAAGCTGCCGAAATAGTCCCTCCCGTTGCAAGCAAATCGTCATGAAGGAGCACGCGTTCCCCTGCTGAAATGGCATCCTTGTGGATTTCGATGATATCAGTGCCGTACTCAAGAGTATATTCCTGACGCACTGTTTCGGCAGGAAGCTTTCCCCTTTTTCTTATGGGAACAAAGCCGGTTTCTAGTTTAACTGCCAACGCCGACCCGATAATGAAACCTCTCGATTCCACACCAACCACCTTATCAATTTTCATTCCCTTGTATTTCTGATGGAATCTTTCGACCACCTGACGAAGGGCTTCCCCGTCCTTGAGCAGGGTTGTAATATCTCGAAAGACAATCCCTTTCTTCGGAAAATCCCGAACGCTCCGGATATATGATTCGAACCCTTTCAGAGCCTTGGACACAGGAGAGTCACCACTTGATCGGTTCTTTTTTCAGGAATGATTCTATTCCGCGCTTGCAGTCGTCAGTCATACGGGTCAAAGCGTTCAAATTGGCTGCATAATCCAACGCATCGCCCGTTGACATTCCGTGAATTCTGGAAAGTAATTCCTTGATGAGCCCCA
>CAYIBG010000262.1:0-2947 GCA_964361365.1 uncultured Ignavibacteriaceae bacterium
ACACCTTTGATGATCGTATTGCGGCAAACATGTTTTTCGCCAATCTTGCACTGGTGACACGTTCCGCAGGTCACGTGCATTTCCGCCGTGCTGTAGAACTTCGATTCAAGGAGCGGCAGAAATTTCTTGTCGGAGGCAAGAGAGCTGGCCGATTTCCCTCGAAAAAGGTTCTTGACTTCCTTGTTGGTTTTCGATTTGTCAAGGGATAACCGGGCGAGGTGGACTCGGGCCGATTTGCCGGCATCGACGATGATTCCGCTGAACTCGTGTCCGATGGTGACCGGATCCGTCAGCGCTTTGAGCATCATCGTCCGCAAAGATTCCTTGCAGTTGTAAATCCCGACGTCCGTCCCGCATACCGCCCCGGCAAAAACCTTCATGATGACATCATTCGGCTTCTCGACCTTTGGCTCTGGTTTATCAATGATCTGAAAACCTTTTGGCCAGGTTTGTCCGTCAACCGGTTTCGGTTTAACGATCGCTTTCAATTTGGTCGGCTTTCTTTTTGTTCCCAGGACTGAAGTCCTGGGCTACAATATTGGGCTACAATACACACTTAACTCGCCTCTCTGAAATCTGATTGTTTGCTCTCTGAAATCCCCTACTTCCTCTTGCTCTTCCAATCCCCATAATTCTTTCTGATATCTTCGAGAACCTGCCTGTCGATCTGATCGTCATCCCGGATTCTCACATCATAGTTTTCCCAACCCATGAAATCCTGAAGCGCTTTCTTTGTGGCAGCATCGAAGGTACCATGGATCACGCCGGTGTAGAATTCCATGCCCTTGTATGGTTTGTCTTTGAGAATTGCCTGAAGTTCTTTACAGATGGCCTGATCAATCTTGATGAGGTTCCTGGGGTCGGTTCGAAAGAAATAGAGCTTGTGCAACGCATAAAGCCTCTCGAGTTCTTTCAGCGGGGCGGTATGGTCATAGATGCTGATGTCGATGTAGTCATCCGTTGTTCCATCATAGCCAGCACCCTTGCGTTTCACAAGCAATGCAGCTGATTCCTCCCCCCGGCGGTCTCCTCCAGCTTTCCCTCCCGCCACAAGAGCGGCAACAAGCCGGTCGGACAGCGAGCCTTTCGTGGATTGAAACGTGTTGGCCAGAGCTTCCACAGTTTCCTTCCCGACGAGGATATTGCCTTGCGCGGCAAAGCCCTTCCCGGACACCATCATCCCTTTGCCTCCCCAGTTCGACCCCGCCGCTCCTCCAGCCCAGTCAAAACATTCATTTCCCGTCCACGTCGCCGAGTTTCCCTTTATGTCGATGATCCCGACTTGTCTCGTGTGTCTCGCCGAATCGTTGGCAATAAGGATTCTCAGCGCTTCTTCGGCGGTCGCCCCGTTACGCATAAGAGTGAGTCCTTTCTGCCCGAACGAAACGTTCACAAATGATTGTGTCGCCACTGCACCGACGCCGGACTCCGCCCACGGAACAACGGGCCGAACATTCGGAAACTTGGACTGAACGGCAACGCCAACGTCGCCGTTTTCGAGGTCCACGGCAACGATCGAGAACGTCGAAACGAAAGGAAGAGAGACAGGTTTCTTGATGGAATTGAGAGAGAGAAAGACGAAGCCGAAAAAAACGGCAAACGAGGAGATACGTTGTAGAAGTTTCATGGGAACCTCAAGAATTGGGTTGGCGAAGCGGCTGAATATAACAAGAAAAGGATGCGATTACAAAGTTCAGGCGTTTTTTTTCAGCCTGACGGCGAACGAACCATCCATGCCGTGCTTGTAAGGATACGTTTCAACGTGACCTTCGGAGTTCACCAGGGCCGGGTTCACGAATTGTTGCGCAGGTTCAAGAACAAATTCCGCGTGTTGCGCCAAAAACTCCTTCACGATGTTCACGTTTTCCTCAGGTTCTGTCGTACACGTACTATAGACAAGAATGCCTCCTGGTTTTACCAGTGAGGCAGCATTGTTCAGAATGGAACGCTGGAGGACAACCAAGTCCACAAGGTCTTCCGGTTCTCGCGACCATTTCGCATCTGGTTTTTTGGCAAGAACCCCAAGTCCGGAACACGGCGCATCGACAAGTACCCTGTCCGCCGGAGGGGTTTGCAGCGTGGCCGCATCCGCGATCACGATGTGTGCGTTGGCGATGCCCAATCGCTGGCATGCACCTTTGACAAGCGCAAGCCGGCTTTCGTATCGGTCCACAGCTACGAGTTCGCCCATGTTTTTCATCAGCTCGCCGATGAAGGTCGTTTTCCCGCCCGGAGCAGCACAAAGGTCGATCACCCGGTCGCCGGGTTTCGGATCGAGGAGGAGGACTGGAAGCCCTGCACTCTCGTCCTGAACGGCAAAGAAACCTTGTTTGAACATTTCCGAGGCTCCGATCCCGGCCATGTGCCTTACGCGTACAAAAAAATCGAGATACTGGGACCGGGAATACGCTACCTGATGTTGGTCGAGCAGCGATGTAAAGTATGTGAAATCGATTTTCAGCCGGTTCACTCTCAGGGACAAATCCGGGCGTTGGTTGTTCGCTGAAAGCAGTTTTTTCGTATCGTCGTATCCGAACCGGTCGACCCACCTTCGCACCATCCAAACAGGATGTGATTCTATGACGGCCAAATGGCGAATCTTGTCCTCGGCAGGGTCGGGATATCGAATGTTTTCCAGGTTCCGCAGGATGTTTCGGAGCACGGCATTCACCAGGTCTGCCACTTTTTGTCCCCGAAGGCGCTTGATGAATTCGACGGCTTCATTGACGGCAGCCGGATGTGGAACTCTGTCGAGAAAAAGGATTTGGTACAAAGCCACTCGAAGGGCATTTTTGATGTTCGTTTCGGCCTTTGTGAAATTGCCGTGGAAAAAACCTGTCAACACCCAGTCGACCTTCATACGCCACCGGACCACACCCGTCACAATCTCATTCATGAGTCCTTTGTCCAGCTCGTTCATATCTTCAGAACGAAGCTCGGCATCCAG
>CAYIBG010000263.1:0-2943 GCA_964361365.1 uncultured Ignavibacteriaceae bacterium
CGGCATCGCCGAGCCAACCTCGCACTTGATGGCCTCGGATGTCCGTTCACCTATCAGGATATTGTGATTCCGTTTGAAGAACTGAATGATCGCGTTGTTCATTTCGTCGCCCGCTATTCGGATGGATTCTTCGTTGACAAGGCCGGAAAGCGCGATGACTGCGATCTCAGTCGTGCCGCCCCCAATATCGATCACCATGTTTCCCACCGGTGCATCGACGTCAAGTCCAATACCTATGGCCGCCGCCATCGGTTCCGCTAACAAGTGAACTTCTTTTGCGCCTGCGTGCTCGGCCGAATCCCGGACCGCCCGCTTTTCAACTTCCGTGATTCCCGACGGTACAGAAACAACGATGCGTCGGCTCGGCACCCAACCCGCATTGACTTTCTTGATGAACTCCCTCAGCATCCCTTCCGCGATCTCGAAGTCCGCAATCACACCATCCTTCATAGGCCGGATGGTGCGGATGTCTCGATGCGTGCGGCCCAGCATTTCACGCGCTTCGGTTCCGATCGCAATAATACGCTTGGTGTTTCGGTCGAAGGCAACGATGGATGGCTCGTTCAAGACAATGCCTTTACCCTTCATCCAGATGACGGTGTTGGCAGTGCCCAGGTCGACAGCGAGATCCGAGGAGAAGAGAGAAAAGAGGCCCATGAGGTTAGTGAGAAGTAAGAAGTAAGAAGTGAGAGGTTGGCATGCTTTAGTGCCTAAAATGCCGTATTCCGGTGAAAACCATAGCAACGTTGTGCTCGGTGGCGACTTTGATGACTTCCTCGTCCCGCACGGAGCCTCCCGGCTGAATCACTGCCGAGGCGCCCATTTTGACCGCCTCCAAAAGCCCGTCCGCAAATGGAAAAAACGCGTCCGATGCAAGCGCGCAGCCCTTCAAATCGAGTCCAGCCTCCGCCGCTTTCAGTGCCGCAATTTTCGATGAATCCACGCGCGACATCTGTCCCGCCCCGATGCCAAGCGTACGGTCGCCCCTTGCATAAACGATCGCATTCGATTTCACATGCTTGGCCACCTTCCAGGCAAACATCATCGATTCCATCTCTTCTTCCGTGGGCTTCCGCCTGCTCACCACTTTGACCTGGTCCGCAAAAAGGCGGTGTAGGTCAGGGTCCTGCGCCAAAAAACCTCCCGCCACGCTTCTGACTTCAAGGTCCTTCATTTTACGCAGGTTGACGATCTGTTGAATCAATCGGCGGTCTTTCTTTTTCATGAGGAGCTCCAAAACCCTGCCTTCATACTCCGGTGCGACGATGACCTCGGTGAAAATTTCGTTGATGGCCTCAGCCGTTTCGCGGTCGAGCGGACGGTTGACGCAGACAATGCCCCCGAATGCCGATTTCGAATCGGTCGCGAGCGCCTTTTGGTATGCTTCCGCTAAGGATGAGCCCGAAGCCACGCCGCACGGGTTGTTGTGCTTCACGATGACAACGGTTGGTTGGTCGAACTCGGCACACAGCATCGCTGCAGCATTCATGTCGAGAATATTGTTGTAGGAAAGCTCTTTGCCGTGAAGTTTTTTGAAGTGTTCGTTGAACTTACCGTACAGGGCGGCATTCTGATGCGGGTTTTCGCCGTAACGAAGATCTTGAGCCTTGCGTAGCGAAAGTGTCATTGTGGGAGGAAGCTCGCTTCGTGATGTGAGGCCGCTGAGGTAGAGCGCTACCGCCGAATCATAGTGGGCTGTGTGCTCAAACGCCGCACGGGCCAACTGAAATCGCGTTTGTGCCGTTACGGCGCCCTGATGCTCTTTCATTTCTTCGGCCACGATGCCGTAGAGATCCGGATTCACTACGACTGCTGTGTGACGAAAATTCTTCGCGGCAGCGCGAACCATCGCCGGCCCTCCGATATCGATCTGCTCGATGGCTTCATCAAACTTGGCGTCTTCCTTCGCAATCGTCTCCTCAAACGGATATAAGTTCACGACGACAAGGTCGATGGGTTCGATTTTTTGTTCCAGAAGCTGATTCCGATGCGATGGGTTGTCCAGGACGGCAAGAATGCCCGCGTGGATATTCGGGTGAAGCGTTTTCACACGGCCATCAAGTATTTCTGGAAAACCCGTAACCTCAGAAACCGAGGTGACTTGGACGCCTTCTTGTTTCAACGTGTTGTATGTCCCGCCCGTAGAGATGATTTCCACACCGAGCTGTTTCAGCGAACGGGCAAACTCAACGATTCCCCGTTTGTCCGAGACGCTGACGATGGCGCGGCGGATGCGCAACAACGATGACTCGTCCACGGACTTCCCCGTCACAGGTTGCTTCGAACTCATCGCTACTGTTGTATCCAAGCTTTTCTTCCTTCGATCCTGACCCGGCCTTCGGCAAAAGCTTTCAATGCCAGTGGGAAAATTTCGTGCTCAACCCGAAGAACCTTCGCCGCCAGCGTTTGCGGCGTGTCGCCGTCGGCAACTTCCACGGCTTTTTGCATCACAATCGGACCCCGGTCATATTCCTCATCCACGACATGCACACTCGCTCCGGAGACCTTGACGCCCGAATGGATCACGGCTTCGTGAACATGCATTCCGTACATCCCCGCCCCGCCAAACGAAGGAAGCAGTGCCGGATGCACGTTGAGAATCTTGTTTCGAAACCGTTCAATCACACGCGACGGAATGCGCTTGAGATAACCGGCAAGAGCGATCAACTCAACCCGATGCTGGCTGAGGAGCTCAAGCAACTTTGTCACGTAGGCGTCTTCCGAGGGGAATTGTTGCTGATTGATGTGAAACGCCGGGATGTTTCGCGAACGGGCAATTTCCAACGCTCCCGCTTCTGCTTTGTTGGACACCAGGAGCGTCACTCGCGCCGGAAGGTCACCTCGTTCAATTGCTTTCAGCAAAGCTTCAAAATTAGAGCCACGCCCAGACGCGAAGACAGCAATGTTCATCAATTCGTGCGACGGTCGGAAAACACTGTGTGC
>CAYIBG010000264.1:0-2932 GCA_964361365.1 uncultured Ignavibacteriaceae bacterium
GTCGGCGCGTTGTAAGGCGCTTCCACAATGCTGCCTGCTGAAATCGAGTAGCGCTGCAAGTCGGTCTGGTAGGAAACCAACACGGCCTTGAACAAAACGGCGAACTTTCGTTTATCGAATTTCCTTTCGGCAATGTGGCTGTTCACCTTACTCAGGTAAATCTGCTTTTGTCTGGCAACGCGTTCGTCAAACTCGGCTTTCGTTTCAAACTCCCCTCTTTGATTCGTGTTCGCCAGGAATGCATCAGTTTCTTCCTTCAAAAACTGCCATTCCTCTTTCAGGATTCTCGTCAATTCCTCCGGCGTCAGGATTTCTTCTGTGGGGGCCGCGGGTGGCTGCTGTGCAAAGAGGCGCATCTGGCACACTGTAACGGCCAGACCAGCGCACAGGATTCCGGAAAAAATCTGTCGGAAGATGTGTGATCGCATAACGACTCCTTGTCCTATGTGGGAAATATCCTGAACACGCCCAATATAATGCTTTTCATTTGAATTTGCACTAGACAGCAACTATGTGTCTTTCTCAAAAAGACATTGTCATTCCGTCGAATTTTTCCGCCGGAGGCGGATCCGCCTTTGGCGGAAAGACGCCAGCCCGCCATCGGTCTTGCGGGGAATCCAGAATATTGCCATTTCTGGATGCCCGCTTAAAATCCGCGGGCATGACAAGGGTTTTGTATGTCGGTTCTAGTTTTCACGGGCCCTCTTCAGTACTTCGTCGGCGAGGGCTTCGATGAGTTTCGGATGGTCGTTCAGCGCGTGCATCAAAACAAAATTCGTGATGCCGAGTCTCTTGGAATCTTCTTTCGCTTCGACATTGATTTCATGCAGGGTCTCCAAATGATCCGTGACAAAAGCGACGGGAATCACGAGAACATGCTTTACACCGCGCCCCGCCAAATCGTGGATCGTCTGGTGTAGTGAGGGCGAAAGCCATTTTGCTCCTCCGACCTTGCTCTGGTAACAAAGCACGTGCGGAGCCTTCCAGCGTCCCCGCTTCATTACCAGCTGCACCGTTTGCTCGATATGATCCTGATACGGGTCTCCCTTTTGAATAACAGATAAAGGCACCCCGTGCGCGCTAAAGACGAGCGTCACCTTTGACCGATCGATGCTCCGAAAAGAGCCGAGCGCTTTATTCACGTTCTCGACGACCGCATCGATATACTTCGGATTGTCGTAGAAATGATGGATCAGTTTTTGCTCGACCTCCTTCGATGGAAAGCGGCGATTCCATTCGTTGATGCTGGAACCCGACGTGGTGACCGAATACTGGGGATAGAGGGGGAGAAGAATGACGCGGTCGAATTTGCCGCCCGCAACACTGGCTGCAGCCACGTCCGTCAGCGGGTTCCAGTAACGCATGGCCACAAAAACCTGTGCGTCGATGGACTTATCGAGTCTTTTTTGAAGCGATGACGCTTGCTGGTTTGTGAGCTCGAGGATGGGCGACTTCCCGCCGATCTCCTTGTAATGCTCGGCGACTTTCTTCGAGCGTCTCGAAGAAATGAACTTTGCGAGTGGCTTCCGGGCGAGCGTGGCAAGCGGGAAATCGATGATGTCGGGGTCGGAGAACAGGTTGTACAAAAACGGCTCGACGGCCTCGAGTGAATCAGGGCCGCCGAGCTGAAACAGTACCACCGCAATCCGACGACCTTCCGAAGGTTTGCCCATGCGATCACGACCTTCGGAAGGTTTATGCGAAAACCTTCTCACTCGCCCTCGTCTGATGTGACTTCCTTCTTTTCTTCTTTTTCTTCTTTCAGCGTTGCCAGCAATTCTTTCCATTCAAACCAGTTCTCTTTTCCACGGATCCACTTTTCCATCCAGTAAAACTCGGAAGCCATTTTTACCATCTGGTTTCGTGCGTCGGGGATACCGTGCGTGGAACCCGGGTAGACGAAAAATTCCGTCGGGACGCCGAGCGATTTCAAGGCCATGTGAAGTTCTTCGCTTTGTGGTCGTGGGACTCGTGGATCACCATCAACGACATGGATGAGTGTCGGCGTTTTTGCATTCTTAATGTACTTCAAGGGCGAAACATCCCAGAAGTGCTCAAACCGGTCGTACGGTTTTCCCTGGTAGTAAAACTCGCGGTTCCGCTGAATGTCGCTTTGCGCGTACATGGATGTCCAGTTCATCGCGCCGGCGCCGGAAGAGATTGCTTTGAAGCGGTCGGTGTGTGTGAGGATCCAGTTCGACCAGTGCCCGCCCGCGCTCCAGCCCATCGCTCCCATCTTGTCGCCGTCCACAAGTCCGGTACTGATCAAGTGGTCCACGCCGCTCATGATGTCCTCGTAACCCTGTCGGAAATAATCTCCGCTGATTTCCATTCGGAATTTTTCGCCGTAATTGGTCGAGCCGCGATAGTTCGGAAGCAAGCATGCATAACCTGCGGCTGCGTAGAGCTGCGAGTAGTTGCCGTACCCGGCATTGAAATTCAGTGTCGAGGCGCCGGCCGGCCCGCCGTGGATCTGGACAACAAGAGGATACCGCTTTCCTTTCTCGTAGTTCAAAGGCTTCACGAGCACGCCCTCGGCCATTTTTCCGTCGGTCGATTTCCACTCAACAGCTTCGACTTCGCCGAGTTGGAAATTATCGGCCTGCGGGTTCGAGTTCGTCAGCTGCCGCCACGTGCTGCGCGTACCGACCCGGTCCAACCGTGGCACAAAGTACATGTTCGAAGGGGTCATCGGGTTCTGAAAACTCACTGTGACGACCTTCGTATCTTGATCCTGCGAAGCGGACACGATTCCTTTTTCATTCGTCAACTGTGTGACTTTCCCTGTTTCTGTTGACGCAGAAAAGAGTTGATTCGTTGCTTTCCAACCTTCGTTAAAATAAATCGTCTTTCCATCCTGCGACCAGAAACCAACCGAGACGTCGCCGTCGAAATCGCCGCCGAGTTTTTTCCATTTTCCGCCCTTGTCCGA
>CAYIBG010000265.1:0-2916 GCA_964361365.1 uncultured Ignavibacteriaceae bacterium
AAGCAGTCGTTTTCGAGGGTGTCATGAACGACTGCATGCAAGTCTCCAGCATCCTGGAAGAAATAGCTTTGCACACGCAAATAGAAGTTTAAGGAAAGGAGCATCAAATGACTGGTTTAGTCAAGGAAGCACAAGTGCTTTATGATGCAAAAGGGAAAAAAAGCCACGTGCTCTTACCCTACAGAAAATACGAACAGCTGCTTGAATTGATTGAAGACTCGCTAGACTTAAGAGCCATGCGTGAGGTTGAACACGAAAAAACAATTCCGTGGGAGATCGTCAAACGCAAGCTGAAAAGGCACTCTCGCTAGTGTTTCGAGTTGAAATCAAGCCTAAAGCCTTTAAGGAACTGGAAGATATTCCATCCCATATACAACGTAGGGTACTAATCGCCATCGAATCATTATCACAGGAACCACGACCTCACAGTTCGAAAAAGCTTCAAGGATCACGCGACAGGTGGAGGGTACGAATTGGCGATTACAGAGTCCTCTACAGAATAGATGATGATACAAGAACGGTATATGTGTATCGGGCACTTCATCGTAAGGATGCGTATCGGTGACCTCATCCGAGATCCGAAATAGCTTTTTGAAGTTTTTCGAGCAGCGGGGGCATACCATTGTGCCCAGCGCGCCTGTTATCCCATACGAGGACCCCACCCTCCTGTTTACCAACGCCGGCATGAACCAGTTCAAAGATGTATTTCTGGGCACCGGCAAGCGCGCCTATAAACGCGCAGTAGACACCCAGAAGTGCATCCGGGTCAGCGGAAAACATAACGACTTGGAGGAAGTCGGCCGGGACACGTATCATCACACTTTTTTCGAGATGCTCGGAAACTGGTCTTTCGGGGATTACTACAAGAAAGAGGCTATCGAGTGGGCATGGGAGCTTCTGACAAAAGTTTGGGGCTTGCCGAAAAATCGGCTGTGGGCCACGGTGTATAAGGACGACGAAGAGGCTGAGCAGCTTTGGAAAAAAGTCACAGATATCGACCCGTCACACGTGTTGCGGTTTGGTGAGAAAGACAACTTCTGGGAAATGGGTGAAACTGGTCCTTGCGGCCCGTGTTCGGAGATCCACATGGACCGTTCTGCTAAAGGGAACGCGACGGCTTCCATGGTGAACGGGGGAATTGCAGATGTGATGGAAATCTGGAACCTCGTGTTTATCCAGTACGATCGAGACGCGAACGGCAAGCTGTCGCCGTTGCCTGCCAAACATGTTGATACTGGAATGGGTTTTGAGAGGATTTGTGCAATCTTGCAGGGGAAGGACTCAAATTACGACACCGATGTCTTCATGCCTCTGATCCGGCGAATAAGCGAAGTTTCGAAGAAATCCTACTCGAGCAGACTTGATTCGGAAATCGACGTTGCCATGAATGTGATCGCCGACCACGTTCGAGCGCTTTCGTTTGCCATCTCAGATGGCGCTATTCCCTCGAATGAAGGACGGGGATATGTTTTGCGCAGAATTCTTCGCCGTGCGGCAAGATTTGGCCGTAATCTCGGCATGCACGAGCCGTTTATCTATAACTTGGTGTCAACACTCATCGAAACGATGGGATCGGCTTTCCCAGAAATCAAAGACAAGTCTGAGCACACCCAAAAAGTCATTCGTGGAGAAGAAGAAGGATTCAATGCCACACTGGATAGAGGGCTGGAGATTTTTGAAGAAGTTGTCAAGAGAACGAAAACGAAGAATTCCCAAACAATTGTCGGAGAAGACGTTTTCCGACTATACGACACGTTTGGTTTTCCACTCGACCTTACTGCTCTTCTTGCAAGAGAACGAGAATTGAATGTGGATGATGCCGGGTTTCAACGGCTAATGGATATGCAGAGAGAACGATCAAGAGATTCATCCAAATACAGTTGGGTAGGAGGTCCGGCCGTTGCATTTTGGCTGAATGATGGGGAGGACGAGAGAATAAAAGATGCCGTTGAGAAGGAACTGAAGGAATCTACTTTTGAGTATAATGCGTACCAAGTTGACGCTAAGGTATTATCTAACCCCTTATCTTATACTCCACATGATAGTGAGAAGTTCAAGACGTTCTTTTCGGGATTAGTTCTTGACAGGACGACATTCTATGCGGAAAGTGGCGGACAGGTTCGGGATGTAGGCACCTTGGATTTCGATTTGGTTGGTGAACACATTACTTTAGATGTACTTTCTCTAGATAAGCGATATGGAAAAATTGTTCATGTGGTGAAAGATGACAACATCGATATTCACGAACTTCTAAGGAAGTATGTTTCAGTTAAAACAAAAATAGATATACCCCACCGCGTTTCGATCATGCGCAACCACACGGCCACACACTTGGTGCACGAGGCTTTGCGAAGGGTTTTGGGAGAACACTTGCACCAACATGGCTCGCTCGTTGACGACAAGCATCTGCGATTCGATTTCAATCATTTCGACAAGGTAAAGCCCGAGGAGCTTCATGCCATCGAGGAGATGGTGAACCACAAGATCGCAGAGAATATCGTTGTTAACGCGTTAAACGAGCAAAGGGACTGGGTCACGATTGAAGAGGCGAAGAAGCGATGGCCGAACGTCAAGATGTTTTTCGGGGACAAGTATGGCGACAAAGTTCGCGTTGTCGAAATCGACCCCGGGTTTTCCGTCGAGCTTTGCGGCGGAACTCATGTGAAATCTACCGGAGATATCGGCTATTTCAAATTCCGCACTGAGGGCAGCGTTGCCAGCGGAATCCGCCGAATCGAAGCCGTCACACATGACTATGCCTATGAATTGTTGAAGTTCCATGGCACCTCTCTGCTCGACCGCATCGAATATGCTTTGAAGGAGCTCGATGAGTCATACCGTACCCTGGACGAATTAAACAGGGCTGGCGATACGGAGTTGGCTGGAAAGAAAGAAGACCTGTTGAAACTCGAGGAA
>CAYIBG010000266.1:0-2847 GCA_964361365.1 uncultured Ignavibacteriaceae bacterium
GACAAGAAGCAGGATCAGCAAGAGAATAAGCAGCAACAAAATCAGGAACAAAATAAACAGCAACAGGAAAAGCAGAAGCAGGAACAACAGAACCAGCAGAACCAGCAGCAAGAGGCCCAGCAGGATCAAACCAGGCAGCAAGCCCAAAAGAAAAACCAGATGCCGAAACAAGAGGCTGAGCGAATCCTGGAAGCACTTCGAAACAATGAAAAAGAGATTCAAAAGAAGCTCAGGAAGCGTGAAGCCGTGAGAATCAAAGTGGAGAAAGATTGGTAGGAATGAAAAAGTCCGCATTGTCGACGACGCTCTGTTGGTTGCTTTGGTGGACACCCGCGGGCGCGCAAAATGCGGTATTTATGACTTCGGCTGACCGACAGAAGGTCGGCACAGGAGAACAGTTCGAATTGACATTTACTGTTTCCGCTCCGGATGCCAACGGAATTACGAATTTTCGCCAACCTGATTTCTCACAATTCGTGCTCCTGAGCGGCCCAAACCAGTCGACGAGCATTCAGTTTGTTAACGGCCGCGGCTCCGCATCAGTGTCGTACACCTTTGTTCTCTATGCACGTCAGACAGGTAAGTACGCGATCGGGTCAGCAAGTGTGGACTACAAGGGGAAAACCTTGAAGACCGAGCCCATCCAAATCGAAGCTGTGCAAGGGAAGACTCAACAGCCGCAAGCGTCGGCGGAACAGCAGCCCGTACTCAACCTGGAGGACAAAATTTTTGTCCGTGCGATCCCCGATAAACAGCAGGCGCGCCAGGGAGAACAGATTACGGTCACATACAAGTTGTATTGGAGCACGGCAATCACGAGCTACGACCTCGTGAAGGCCCCTACCTACGAGGGTTTCTGGACGGAGGATTTTGAGATTCCGCGCCAGCCGCCTATTTCCGTCGAGGATTACCAGGGCAAACGATTCCAAGTAGCCACGATCAGAAAAACGGCGCTGTTCGCCACTCAGAGCGGAAAGCTGAAGATCGAGCCGATTCACCTACGTACGATTGTCCAGGTGCCCGCAAAACGAAAAAGCAACGACCCGTTCGATATGTTTTTTAATGATCCATTTTTTAACAGGGCACAGACAGCCCAATACGATTTCAAGTCCAACCCGTTAACGCTCATCATCGAAGCCCTGCCTCCTTCGCCGGCAGGGTTCTCCGGAGCAGTGGGCAAGTTCTCGTTTTTGGCATCCATCGACAAGAAATCCTCAAAGGCCGGCGATGCAATAACTCTGCGACTCTCTGTGACAGGAACGGGCAACGTCAAACTCCTGTCGCTTCCAAAGCCGACCCTTCCCTCGGATGTCGAATCATACGAACCGAAACTGAGCGAAGAAATTTCCCGCGACGGCGGCATCATCAAAGGGAAGAAAATAGCAGAGTATATCCTGATCCCGAGGAATCCCGGGCAACGGACGATCGACCCCGTCTCCTTCTCCTATTTTGACCTCGACAAAAAACAATACATGTCGGCCAGCTCTGCGAGGTTTGATATCGACATCACAGCCGGGAGAGATTTCTCAGCGGGTGGAGGTTCGCTCGTTTCCAAAGAAGATGTCCGAATGCTGGGCGAAGATATTCGTTTTTTGAAACTCTCAAGCGGTGAATTCAGAAACCGTGACGAATCTTCGGCCGGGTCGGTGTGGTTTTTAGGCGCCATGGCGCTTCCTCCCATGATGTTTGTCGGGGCGCTTTTGTACCGAAAACGGATGGAGAAAATCTACGGAGATATGCCCAGGTTGTTGTTCCAAAGAGCCGGGAGCGGAGCCGCGAAGCGGCTGAAGAATGCAAGCACACTTCTTGCTCAGGGGAACACGGAAAGCTACCACTCTGAAGTCTCGAGGGCGCTTATGGGCTATCTGGTTCACAAACTGCAGATTCCGCCTGCCTCGTTCTCGACGGATGAAGCCGTCATGAAGCTTGAGCAACGCAGAGTTTCTGCGGAAACGGTGGCGAAGCTCCGGGCATGCATGGAACGGGCTGAGTTTGCAAGGTTCGCTCCGGGTGCTGACTCCAAAACGGCGCGGCAGGATCTCCTCCAGGCGGCGAAGCAAGCCATCAATCAGATCGAGAGCTCTTTGAGCGGCAAGTCATGAGAACCGATTCCTGCGTGCGACTCAATCGAATGCTATTCGGTCTCCTGTTCCTGGCGAGTTTGGGTTTCGGGCAAACTCCCGGAGATGCATTTCAGCGCGGGAATGAATTCTACCGGGGGGGCCGCATTCAGGATGCCTTGAATGAGTATGAGAACATCCTGAAACAAGGCTACGGGAGTCCGGAGTTGTATTTCAACATCGGAAACGCCTCTTACAGACTCGGTAAAACAGCGCCCGCCATTCTTGCTTATGAGCGTGCAAACAGACTCCTCCCCGGAGACCCCGACATAGCTTACAACCTGAAACTCGTCAACCTCAAGACGGTCGACCGAATAGAGCCCGTGCCCGAGTTGTTTGTTTTTCAGTGGCTGAGGGTTGTTTCAAGGCTCCTGTCTAAGGACTTTACGGTGAATCTCTTTGCCGCAAGCTGGCTGTGCCTGTTTCTTGCTCTCGCGTTGATGTATATTGTCCGGCGTACCGTTTTCACGGAAGCCCTCAGATGGTTTGCCCTTTTGGGTCTGGGCGGCATTATTCTCATCGGAAGTGTATGGACATTGCAAGCGTGGGTTGAAAATGCTGAACGAGATCATTCCATTGTGACGGCGCAAGTCGTGACCGCCAAGTCCTCACCCGATGATCAAAGCCTGGATGCCTTCGTGATTCACGAAGGACTGAAGGTGCGCATGGGCGACAGCGTGGGAGACTGGGTGAGGATCACCCTGCCGGATGGAAAAGTAGGCTGGAT
>CAYIBG010000267.1:0-2834 GCA_964361365.1 uncultured Ignavibacteriaceae bacterium
TCCAGAAACTCGTTTACACAAGTTCTGTATCGGCGGTCGGTTTCCGCTCCGACGGCAAGCTGGCCGATGAAACGACGGAGTTTAACTGGGATCCCTTCGACATCGGTTACAGGATATCAAAATTTCGAGCTGAACAGGAGGTTTGGCAAGGGATCAAGAAAGGTCTCCCCGCACTTGTTCTGAATCCATCCACAGTCATCGGGCCACGCGATATCCATTTCCATGGCGGACAGCTCATTCGGGATGTGTTCAGAAAAAAGATCTTTTACTATACGAAGGGCGGTATGAACATCGTGTATATCGACGATGTTGTCTCTGGACACCTTGCGGCCCTTGACAGGGGACGAATCGGCGAACGCTACATCCTCGCCGGGGAAAACCTCACGTACCAACAGGTTTTCACCACGACGGCGGAAGTTGTCGGCGGTATCAGGCCTTTCATCCGGCTGCCGATTCCCGGGGTCAGGCTCATCGCCGCGGCTGCGGAGGCCGTTTCGACCTTCACAGGCAGGCGCCCCTGGGTTTCTCGAGAGCTCGTTGCAGGGATGGAAGTGCGTAACTGGTTTACCTCAGAGAAAGCCCGACGTGAACTGGGGTACACAGCAACGCCGTTTCGCCAGGCCGTGGTTCACACGTTTGATTGGTACCGAAGAAACGGCTTTCTCTGAGAAACAGCTGAATGTGCATAAAAAAACCCCGGCCTTGAGGTCGGGGTTTTTTGTTGTTGCGTGGCTCGCTTCAATCCACTGTACCAGTCGTCACAACAGTTGAAAACGAACCGTACACGGGATGATTCACCGTAATCGTGAGAACCGCCGGTTTGGGCGGATCGACATCCGTGGGATTTGAGTCAATGAGTGTGAACGTGAAGTTCGTAATTCCCGACCCTCCCACTGTTGCATCCGGGAGGGACGTATTGGCATTTCCGCCGACCTGAGCATCTCCCGCGGCCACCTGGATTGAAGTCCCGGCGGACATCGGATGGCCTAGATAGTCGAAAACGGTGAACGACCAGGGGCCAGCACTGCCACCGTTCGCAACCGCAAAGGTGCCAGGATTGACTGTCACGTTGATAATCGGCTTTCCACTCCACAAAAGGACAACGGAGTCCTTCAACTCGACACCAGCATCAGCAAACGTGCGCGCGCGTACAACTCCAAATCCGTCTCCACCGAGAGAGGCTATCGAATTGGGTGGAACAGGTTTCGGCAAAGCAGCCAGAAGATCGACACGGAGAAAACCGTTTGCATCAGTGGCAGATTCAGCGGTCACGAAGCCGTGGGAAGTATTGAAATACACTCTCGTCCCAGCTTCTACCGGATTGCCGAATTTATCGCCGATAGCCACAATAATGTTGTCCCTCACGGCGTCGGAGAGTATCTGCAAACCTGGGAAATTATAATTCGCCGCACCAATGCCAAAGTGCACGGCATCCGGCGGCCCTGCTTTGATGATAATCTCTCCTTCAGCCGTGATCGGCGGCTTCCCCGACTGAATCGTCGTTGCCACAACTCTGAATATTCCAGACTTTGTCCCCGCAAGCAACGTTGTGCTCACCTGGGCAAATTCGTTCGTCGAATCTCCTGTGATCGTCAATGCTTCGCCACCGGTTATGCCATCCGATGGGAACACAGCGAAAGTGACATACTTTTTCGAAAGGCTGGGATCAACTGGATTGATGAGCGGATTCCCAACCGAGTCCTTCACTAGGAAAGTGAGCGTGGTCTTAGATTTGTCCTGATTTGCTCCATCGTTGACGATGATAGACTGTCTCGAACTCCCCACAAATTCCATTTTATCCGCCGTGGGGTTGTTCAATGGTCCACCACCTCCACCTCCACCGCCGCCTTGACCAGTTCCCGTTTTCTGAGTAAATCCGGGAACGAGGATGAATTCAACCCGACCCGTGGCATTGTTGGGGCTGTTTACTTCAAGTTTAAGGTCAAAGCCGCCGTTAGCCCCTCCTCTGGCATTTTTTTCTATCCTCACGACAAAATTCGTCTTGTTCGTGTCTCTGGTGTCCGGGATGGTGACATCTGCATCTTTCAAGAGTTCAAGCCCCCCGGCTCCCGGTCCGGTCACTGATGCCTTTATGGTCGTGCCTCCAGACAAGGGATTCCCGTTTTGGTCTTGAACCTCATATAATATTTCGTTGAAACCGCTGTCAGGGATCGTGAAGGTTGATGAGGGCGCCAGAATTCTTGTTGCACCCGAGAATACGATTGGCAGACTTGCCGTCACAACGGCACCGCTGTCGCCAATCGTCCTGGCCGTTACGGTCGCAATCCCTCCGGCAGGTCTTGGATTTCCCGTGCTCAGTTCTGAAGTCGCCGAGCCTGAGGAGCCCGTTGTCGCCGTGGGTTGAACAACACCGCCTGTCGTCGTGAAATAAATGGCTGTCCCGGCTTGTGCAGGATTGCCGAACCTGTCCCCTGCAAGAATCGCGAAACTCGTTTTCTGGTTATCACCGTTGGGAAGACCCGTTCCCCCCGGCAAGTTTACTTTGGTTGCTGTCATGGAAAAATGCGCCTGATCGGGTAAACCCGTCGTGATGGTAATCTTGGTCGGACCCGATTGCACCGTATCCCCGCGAGTCGTGGCATACACCTGAACCACACCAGCGGTTGTTCCGCTGTTCACACGAGTCGAAACGCGGCCTTTTGCATCAGAGTCTACCGAATTCGGAAGCAAGTACTCTCCTCCACCCGGCCCGCCAAGAATTGAAAACCGAACGGTCACTTTTTTCGTAAGAGTGACCGGAAAGCCGAGAGAATCTCTGACTTCCCAGGTGAGGACGGTGGTCTCGTTCGAGCCTGTCCCACGAAGTGAAATAT
>CAYIBG010000268.1:0-2829 GCA_964361365.1 uncultured Ignavibacteriaceae bacterium
CACTCCAGACCCCACCTTCATCCTCCCCTAAAAGGGGAGGAGTTTTAGCAAATAGAATTCTCAAAACATGCATGTAACTTTCCCTCTCCTCTTAGGAGAGGGTAGGTGAGGTCTGTTTTTGTGTTTGGTTTGCCTCGTTGTAACTCGCCTCATATTTCCGTACATTTGTTAATAAATCGGAAAACAGACCTTGTACACCATCACGCTCATACCAGGCGACGGAATCGGACCCAGCATTGCCGAGGCCACCAGACGCATCATTGGAGCAACGGGAGTCAAAATCAGCTGGGATGTGCAAGAAGCGGGTCTTGCGGCAATCGACAAATACAAAGACCCTTTGCCTCAACATGTCCTCGACTCTATAATTAAGAACAAGGTCGCCCTCAAGGGACCGTTGACAACGCCCGTCGGAACCGGTTTTCGCAGCATCAACGTTGCCCTTCGCAAAGAATTCGATTTGTACATCAATTTGCGCCCGGCGAAGTCTATGGAAGGCGTGAAGAGCAATTTCAAGAACATTGACCTCATTGTTTTCAGAGAGAATACCGAAGAATTCTATGCCGGCATTGAACACTACATCGACACTCAAAAAAGCGCGGCGGAAACAATTGGCGTCGTAACACGTTCCGGCTCCGAGCGTATTGTTCGGGCGGCCTTCGAATATGCCCGAAAACACAAGCGCAAAAAGGTCACGATTGTGCACAAGGCCAACATCATGAAGTTTACAGGCGGCCTGTTCCTCGATGTGGGCAGGAAGGTAGCGGAGGAGTTCAAGGAGATTGAGTGCAACGACCGCATTGTCGACAACATGTCGATGCAGCTCGTGATGAACCCGCATCAGTTTGATGTCATCGTCACCACAAACCTGTTTGGCGATATTTTGTCCGATTTGTGCTCGGGCCTTGTAGGCGGACTTGGCATGGCTCCCGGTGCAAATATCGGCTATGATACAGCGATTTTCGAGGCTGTCCATGGCAGCGCGCCGGACATTGCAGGGAAAAACCTTGCAAACCCGTGTGCAATGACGCTTGCCGGCGCAATGATGCTCGACTACCTTGGTGAAACGATTGCTGTGGAAAGAATTAGGGGAGCTGTTGCAGCTGTTGTTAAAGAGGGCAAGAAAGTTACAAGGGACCTGAATCCTGATCGCCATATTGGAACAACGGAAATGTCTGACGCTATTATTGAAAAAATGCAAAGGGACTAACGCTTTTCCGCAGTATAATAAGTCATCCTGAGCGCGGCATCAAAGCTCATTCCAGTGCGGCGTCGAAGGATGCACTTTGTGAATCCGGCTGAGTGCAATCTTCGACTTCGTTCGTGAAAAACACTCACTGCGCTCAGATTGAGCGGTTCTTTTATCCAGAAAACGCCATGACGAAAAAAACAGCTAAAGACCTGTACTGGGGCGCAATTCTCGTTGTTGCCGGAGGACTGCTTCTTGCGCGAAACCTTGGCTACATCGATTTCCATTTTTCGCCGCAGCTCTACTGGCCCATAATTCTTATTCTCATCGGTATTTCAATCCTCATTAATTCCTGGATGCATAAACAGGGATAGCCACGTGCACATCGGCAAAATCGACATAGAAAAACCGATCGTCCTGGCGCCCATGGAGGATGTCACGGACCTGCCGTTCCGCGTTATCTGTAAACGCCTCGGCGCCGACATCGTCTATACGGAGTTTGTCAACTCTGAAGGCCTGATCCGCAATTCGCAAAAGACGAAAGACAAGATGCGTTTCGTGGAGGAGGAGAGGCCTTTTGGCATCCAGATCTATGGCGGCAATGAGGAGTCGATGCAGTCCGCTGCAAAAATCGTTGAAACTCTTGAACCAGACCTTATCGACATCAACTGCGGCTGCTGGGTGAAGGATGTTGCCATGCGAGGAGCGGGTGCGGGTCTATTGCGTGACCTGCCGAGGATGGAACGCATCGTGAGCGAGGTCGTGAAGGCCACAAAATTGCCCGTGACAGTGAAAACTCGCCTCGGATGGGATGAATCCACCATCCGAATCGTGGATGTCGCGAAGATGTTGGAGGGGGTCGGCGTGCAAGGTCTCACCGTGCATTGCCGGACAAGGGCGCAGGGACACAAAGGTGCTCCCGATTTATCATGGATCCCCAGGGTCAAGCAGGCAGTCTCGATTCCAATCTTCGTCAACGGCGGAATGACAACCCCGGCTGAAATCGCTAACGCCTTTGAAACGACCGGCTGCGACGGTGTCATGGTCGCCCGTGGAGCGATTGACAACCCCTGGATTTTTACTCAGGCAAAACATTATCGATTAACTCATAGCACTTTACCTGATACCGAGTTATCAGACCGCATCGATGTCATGTTCGAGCATCTAAAGTTGAGTGTTGAGCTCAAAGGCGAGCACAAGGGCGTGATCGAATTCCGCAAACACTACGCCGGTTATCTTCGCGGCTTACCCAATGCATCGAAGCTTCGACAAGAGTTGATGCGGTTCACCGAGATGCTCCCAGTCGTGGATCGTGTGAAGCAGTTTGTCCAGAACCTCTCCGAGCCCGCTCCTGAGCTGGCCGCTGCCTCAGTTTGAACACATGCCAAAGCGCAAAGTTATCCTCAACCTTGCTGTGAGTCTTGACGGGTTTATCGAGGGCCCGAACGGGGAGTTCGATTGGTGTTTGGGAGACCAGGATTATGGCATGAAGGCCTTCATGAAGAACATCGATTCTATCTTCATGGGGAGGAAGAGTTACGAAGTTGCGATGAAGTACGAAGGAAAGAATCCCTATCCGAAGCTCATCACCTATGTGTTCTCGAATACGCTGAAAGAAGCTTATAAAGGGACAAGAATTGTGA
>CAYIBG010000269.1:0-2829 GCA_964361365.1 uncultured Ignavibacteriaceae bacterium
GAAGCCTCCTTCGACGCCGCGGGAACGTCAACAAACAGATTTTCATGGTGACGGATGGAAAGCCTTCGGCGATTTTCGACGACGCAGGCCGGATTTATAAAAATTCCTTCGGCCTCGACCCGCGCATCGTCAATAAGACACTCGATGAAGCCGTGCAATGCCGCCGTGAGAAAATCACGGTGAGTACGTTCATGGTGGCAGAAGACCCCTACCTCATTAACTTTGTCGAAGAATTCACGAAAGCCAATCAAGGCCGCGCATATTATTCCTCCCTGAACAACCTCGGGGAATTCATTTTTGTCGATTATTTGCGCAACCGCCGCAAGAAATTCTCTTCTTCCCGATAGTACGCTTTCGATTCAGCTCGAATTTCTCCATTCGCTCTGAAGCCCTTCCACGCCGGTCCAATTCCTTGAATCTCACTGAAATTTTGCACACTTTGATGCTGGAAGGCTGAATTGCTCAGCTTTTTTCTTTTTTTGGAGGGTTGACGTGCTTCTCATTTTCCCCTCAGTCGAAATCACAAAAAAGGGATGTGTCGAAGTCGTGCAAGGCACGCCGGGCGCAGAACGCGTGTATTCGGTGGACCCCGTGCAGATGGCGATTCTCTGGCGCGGAGAAAATGCCAAAACCCTGCATATCGTCGACAGGGACGGCGTAGCGGAAGGCAAAGTTGTCAACCGGGACCTGATCAAAAAAATTGTGGAGGCGGTCGACATACCGATTCAAGTGGGCGGAGGCCTGAGGTCCTACGATGAAATCAGGAATGTCCTTGACCTCGGCGTCTATCGGGTCATTGTGGGTACATCCGCCATTGAACACCCGGAGCTCATCGAACAACTTATCAAGGAGTTCGGAACCCGAAAAATTGCGGTCAACATCGAGGCGCGTGGAGGTAAAGTGGTTGTGCAGAAAGGGCGCCGCGTCACAGATGTCTCTCCCCTCGATCATGCTCTGAACATGAAGAGAATCGGCGTTTCAAGAATTGTCTATGCCGAGCTGGACGGCCAGGGTGCGTATGCTCCCCTCCCGTATAATAGTTTGAAAGCGCTCGCAATCCAAACAGGCGTTCGAATCACCGCAGACGGGAGCGTCACAAACTTCAAGGATCTCATCAGACTCCAGGAGCTTGAAAAAATCGGCGTGGATTCCGTCATTATCGGCAAACCACTGTACGAAAACAGATTCCCCTGCCAGAGCCTTTGGCGACTGAACGAGCAGGAACTTACCAACCTGGGACCAACACGAAGAATGTGAGATGGAATGAGAATCGCCGTAATCGGGCACCTGTGTCTGGATGTCGTTCATCTGCCTGATGGTTCGGGGCATGAGCGTTTGTCCGAGTCGTATGGAGGTATCTTCTGGGCCGTTGCCACTCTTGCCAATCTTTTGTCCAGCGAGGACGTCATCAGTCCGGTGTTCGGCGTAGGCACAAATGAATTCGACAAAGTCATGAAACGTTTGAACCGTTACGAGAATGTGGATACGACCGGAATTTTCAAGATCGACGGACCGACAAATCAAGTGCACCTCTTTTATGGAACGACCGGCAGCCAACGGGTTGAATGCTCAAAAGATATCTCAGACCCGATTCCATTTTCACGAATGGATTGTTTGACGAATGCGGACGGGATTCTCATCAATATGGTCTCCGGTTTTGATATCACGCTGGAGACATTGAAGAGAATATCCACAGAGGCGCACAGACGAAACGTCCTAGTTCACTTTGATTTTCACTCGTTATCCCTCGGCATCGACAGTGAACACAAGCGATTCCAGAGACCGGTAGTCGACTGGCGAAAATGGTGCGCCGGCATCAACTCCATTCAAATGAGCGAGCAAGAAGCTGCCGGGCTGACTCCAGAACACATGGACGAGCGCTCATTGGCCGAGGCAGTTCTCTCTGAGAATTGTCACGCGATGATCGTCACAAGAGATCGCCGGGGCGGCACGCTTTTCCAAAAGAGCGGCTCTCATATCGTCAAACATGAGTTTCATGGCATCGAGTCCGAAACCCAGGATCCCACAGGCTGCGGAGATGTGTTCGGCGCCGCGTACCTGTTCGAATTTCTGAAAAATCGAAATCATATACAGGCCGTCGAATTTGCCAACCGTGTGGCGGCAGCGAAAACGAGGTTTGTCGGTGTTGACGGTCTCGACCGAGTAAACGAGTTTTTGACATCGCGGGTGTCGGCTTGATCCCTGAGATGAAGCGAATTCTCGTATGTGGAAGCAACGGGCTTCTGGGTCAGCGGCTCGCACTCATGCTAAGCACCAGGACAGAATTCGAGGTGTTGAACACATCTCACCATCGTTCATTCATTTTCGAGCCCAAGTTGTTTGATTACACGCAGCTTGATATCACGAAAAAAGGGGACGTCAAGAGCCTTGCATCGAGTTTTCAACCGGATGTCATTATTAACACGGCCGGTGCGACGAATGTCGACTGGTGCGAAACACACAGGGAAGAAGCGTGGAAGGCAAATGTGGTCGGAGTCGAAAACCTGATTGAGGCCGCCAGAAAAGTCCACGCGAAACTTGTCCACGTTTCAACCGATTATGTGTTCGACGGCAAACACGGCCCCTACAAAGAAGATGATGCACCGAATCCCATCAGCTATTACGGGAAGACAAAGCTCGCCGGAGAAAATGCGATCAGAATTGCGGGAATCCCCTATGCCATCGTTCGAACCATTGTCCTTTACGGCAACACGCTCGGAACTCGAAAAAACTTCGCACTCTGGGTCCTTGAAAACCTTCAAGCGAATCAGAAAATCCGTTGCGCCGTCGATCAAATCGGCAACCCCACGTTCGTGGGAGATCTGGCGT
>CAYIBG010000270.1:0-2803 GCA_964361365.1 uncultured Ignavibacteriaceae bacterium
ACCGTTGATGAGATTCACCTGATTGTAGGACTTCATTTTATCGAGTCGCACGATGAGCTTCCGCACTTCCAGGAAAGGTCGGAAATCAAGAAATTGGTTGACGACACGAAGTTCAAACTCAACTCTGTGAGCTGGATTTCTTTCATACAAAATATCTCTCAAGGAAATAATTCTGAAGGCAAGATGGCTCGGCGCATTGTTCAAGATGACGACATCAATTGCATCCATCCCAAGTAGCTCAGCAAATATGGCAATAAACTTCAGGCGAAGATCAAAATACTCTCCCGGTTCGACGTTCTTTCCAAGCAAAATCGCAAGGTCAATATCACTCAACAGATTTACCGTATTTGTCGCATGGGATCCAAAAAGGTATAACACATCGATCTCAGGATAATCCTTGATCGTTTCAGTCAATGCTTGGAGCCTTTTCTTCATATCACCCTTGGAAATCATCATCGAATTCCTACAATATCATGTTACTTCAATTTTAACTGCAGACCATTTCAAACATAACTGGTGCTCGGAATAATGTCGAGTTCTGGATTCCCGCTTAAGACATGCGGGAATGACAAACAAAAGAAAGAAAATTGTCACTCCTGCGGATTTTAAGCAGGAGTCCAGAAATTGTGTCTTTGTAACATAGGCAACGGCTTGTTCAGCGAGATAGGAGCCGTCTTGTCCCGTAATTCCTGTGATAAGGGCTTTCTTCACTTTATCGGCTTAAGAGTAAATGACATCGCAAACTGTTTGCTGACTCCGTGAAGCGCTATTGTATCTCGACCTCCCCAACAATGATGAAACTGGGGCCCCTCCTTTTCCAAGGAGGGGAAAAGGGCTTCTTTGGTACTCGCCGGTTATTCCCGTAATGAGACCCTTTTTTGACAAAATCAGAATTCTCCTAATTTCTTGCAGATTCGATTTTCAAATCTGCTTCAACCATTTCCTCTACGAGGCTTTTCAATGTCCGTGTGTAATTCCAGCCCAATTCTCTTTTCGCTTTCGAGCTATCGCCGAGCAGCACATCAACTTCAGCAGGACGGAAAAAGCGCTGGTCAATTGTTACATAGTCTCTGTAATTCAATCCAACGTGCGAAAAGGCGATTTCGCAAAACTCTCCAACAGAATGAGTCTCTCCAGAGCTTATGACATAGTCATCGGGTGTTTTCTGTTGAAGCATCGTCCACATGCCCTTCACATAATCTTGCGCGTGTCCCCAATCTCTGCGAGCATCGAGGTTTCCCAGGGCCAGTTTCTTTTCCTTGCCGGTTTTGATCAGCGCGACATGGTGCGATATTTTCCTGGTTACAAATTCAAACCCTCTTCTTGGAGATTCGTGATTATAGAGAATGCCTGAGACCGCAAAAAGGTTATATGCTTCGCGGTAGTTTCGCGTGAGCTCGAACCCCGCCACTTTCGATATGCCGTAGGACGACCTTGGGTGAAATTTCGTTTTCTCAGTTTGTGGAACTTCTTCGACTTTTCCGAACATTTCGCTTGAGGCGGCAAAGTAAAGTCGACATTCCGGTACAACTTCCTTCACTGCCGATAATATATAATGTGTGCCGTTTATGTTCGAATGAAAAGTTGAAAACTCATCTTCAAATGAATAACTGACAAAACTCTGAGCGGCCAGGTGATAACACTCGTCGGGTTTGATTTCTTTCACGACGTTGAACAGACTCGGGTAGCTCTCTAATGACGCCGAATGCAACTTCACATCGTTGAGGAGATGCTTGATCCTCCACATCCTGTGGGCGGAATCTTCGATAGCCACACGGCGGACGATTCCGTGCACCTCGTATCCTTTTTGAAGCAGGAATTCGGTGAGGTAAGATCCATCCTGCCCTGTTATACCAGTTATCAGTGCTTTTTTGGCCATTTCAAAGGTTTAAATGAAAAGAGCTCATGTTTGTATGTCTGATCATTCTCTCATTTGTTCTGAGGTGCCGTACAACAGAAATCAGAGAGCAGAGGTCAGAGATGAGTCGGGTTACTTTTGTATCAAGAATGATGTTGGCTTGTTCATCATAGAACCGAGCATCTTGCCAACCTCTCTGCACAATAAGTGAAAAAGAAAAAGGAAAAATTCTAATACGTGAAGCGTAATCCGTAATCGTTATCTCTTTCTCAGTTGTGTCAGGAACTTCAGGTCGTCCTTGTCTCTATCGCGGCCGACTTCCTTCTTGTTCCTTATCAGATCGTCAAGCCCAACATAATAGATTGGAAACTTCTTTTTTCTGTATGAGAGCGCGACGACCTTTTTCCTTTTCCAGGCTTCGACAAATTCGACTGCTTCAAGAACATTGACAAGGTCAATTCTATTCGGCGGAACGCCAAATTGAAAAATCATGCCTTGTTGCATCAGCTCTTCGTAAGCATGAAGACCGGGAATATCCCGATCCCAGAATTCATTCAGCGCCTCAAAAAGATGCTCGACATTGTTCTCCGTGGTTTCATAGAACAGATCAACATCTCCAGTCAGTCGCGCGTGGCCATAGTAAATAACCGCTTCACCGCCAACAATCAGATAACGGACACGATGCTTCCCAAGGAGAAAAAAAAATTCCTTTATGTCGGCCGAGAAATACGAGTGTCCCTTCAATGTTTCCTTCTACGAATGTCCGGAGCCTTGTTTCCATAAAACCGCTCTTTCAATTCCTTCGCAACTCTTTGCCGTTCTTCGGGACTCATTTTGAGCTGCTGCGCGATGTCCCATTTTTCAGCTTCCTGGTGGCTTTTGGCTTTATGCATCACCCTTTTCATCAATTCGCTCCTTTTTTCGCAAAAGCTCCCGTGAATAGTG
>CAYIBG010000271.1:0-2800 GCA_964361365.1 uncultured Ignavibacteriaceae bacterium
CGGCTTCTTCCAACTGATAAACCTGTGAAGCCCACCCGCTTCTTCAATGATCTCCATTCCGGGCCTCAAATAGAGATGATAGGTGTTGCCCAGAATGACCTGTGCGCCGATCTCATTCAGCTCGCGGGGCTCGATCGCCTTCACACTGCCCTGAGTGCCCACTGGCATGAACGCGGGTGTTTCCACGATGCCGTGATCGGTTTCGAGAACGCCGGCCCTCGCTTTCCCTTCAGTTTTCAGCAGGGTGAATTTCAATCGCCACCTTGGTCTCGAAAGCGTTCACCACAACAAAAAACCGCCGTGAATATCGTCACGGCGGGCTCCAAAAAATATAACGAGAAATGTCCGCGTTGTCAAACTAGTTCGCAGTCTCGGGAGCTTTTCTGAATCTCTTGAAAAACCAGTGTCCGAGAACAAACAACAGCGCCCCAAAAGAATCGGCCAGGATATCCAGTACATCAAACAAACGGCCTGGCACGTAGAGTTGGTGGATCTCATCGGAAAGCCCATAAAGAATTGCAGCAAGCGTCGAAAACAGGATCGCACGATCTCTCAGCAATGAAATGGAAGTCTGATATTTGAATGCTCTCCAGGCGAGGAGCGTGAAAATCAGAAACACGAACGAGTGTCCGAGTTTATCAGGGCTCAGAAAAAACTTTATAGTGGGAATCTTCTCGAGAGATGAAAGGAAGAAGATCAGGCCGGCCCAGCCGAGAGCGGGAAACTGATATTTCAAAAAACTCTTCAGTGCAAACTCCCCGCTTCGACAAGTCGGAGAGCATCCGGGAACAAATCGAGGAGGTCCATCGCCAGTAAACTTCGTTGTCCGAATTTTTCCTTGGCGAGATCCCCCGAAAGTCCGTGTAAAAACACACCGCAATAGGCAGCTTCTTCTTCAGACATTCCTTGCGCCCACAATCCCGCGATCATCCCTGAAAGCACATCACCGGAGCCTGCGGTCGCCATGCCCGGATTTCCAGTCGAGTTGAGATAGGCGCGTCCTCCGGAGGAGGCCGTCACAGTTGGAGACCCCTTCAGCACAATTGTTTTCTTTATTGCAAGGGCCCCTGTTCTTGCCGCGTCTACACGGTTCTTTTCGATGTCGGATGATTTGTCCTTGAAAACCCTCGAGTATTCTCCCGTGTGCGGCGTGAGAATCATGCTTGCTTTCGATGACTTGAGTGCTTTCTGTCCGGCAAGAGCCATCGCATTCAATCCGTCCGCATCCAAAACGACTCTGCCTGAATACCCGGCGATGACTTCCTGAATCAATGATTGTGTTTCAGAATTTTGAGAAAGCCCCGGGCCAATAATAACGACATCCGCCCACGACAACTTTTCCCCGATCTTTCCCATTGCCTTTTTACTCAGAGTGCCTTCGCCCGTAGAAGGCAGCGGCAAAACCATAACCTCGTTCATCTTTCGCGCTAAGACGGGGTAGACGGATTCAGGCGTTCCGAGCAGCACAGCTCCCGCCCCACTATGCAAAGCAGCCATCGAAGCCATCGCCGCCGCGCCCGTCAACCCTGTGGATCCAGCCAACACGAAAACCTTCCCGACGCTGTACTTGTGCGAGGTCGCAGGCCGAAGGGGCAGGCTTTTCCGAACATCGTTCGAATCAACGATGAAAACGGGATTCTTCAATTTTTCCGCGACTTTGTCCGGAATTCCGATGTCGGAAACAGTCAACCTTCCTGTGCACTCTTGCCCTTGATTGCATCGAAGTCCCAGTTTCTCAAAGCCGAATGTGATTGTATCAGTCGCTCGTACTGCAATGTTCTCAACAACACCAGTCGTGCCATTGACGCCAGAAGGTATGTCCACCGAGACCACCGGAACATTCGCCTGATTGATCCAATTGATCGTTGCTGCGAAGGGCTTCCGCACTTTTCCTGAAAAGCCTGTTCCAAAGATGGCGTCAACTATCACGTCAGGTCGAAATTGTTTCAGCGGAGACTTCGCGATCTTCAATTCCGGAGTCAATTTTTCAAATCGCTTGAGGATTGCAAATTGAGTTTTTGCATCACCTTTGATTTCCGAGGCTGCTCCTAAAAGAAACACGTGTACTTGGGCTCCATCATTGAGCAAATGACGAGCCGCCACAAAACCGTCTCCGCCGTTACTGCCCTTTCCACAAAACACTGCAACCGACTTTCCTTTGATCGGACCGTACCGTTCCCGGATGAATTTTGCAACAGCACCACCGGCGTTTTCCATCAGCAAAAGGCCTGGAACTCCGAGTTGCTTGATGGTGAACTCATCGCACCATCGCATTTCCTCTGCTGAGACGGCGGGCCGCATAATCCTTAGAAGAGCTTCTGAATTGCTTGAACAACAAAAGAAGGAAACAGGCCGAATTGGAGCAACAAAAGTGCGGAACAGGTTACAGCAATTACAGACGTGAGAGCGGGTTTTGCGCCCACATTGCCCTCGCCCTCTCGGAAGTACATCATGATGACGATACGGAGATAGTAGTAGGCCGAAACGAGGCTCGTGAGCACTCCGACGATTGCGAGCCAGGTCATATTTGCTTTTACAGCCGAGAGGAAAACATAGTATTTGCCGAAGAAGCCTGCGAACGGAGGAATACCGGCAAGGGAAAACATGAATACAGCCATTAACGCTGCGAGATACGGCCGCTGACGGCTCAGCCCGGCATAGTCTTCAAGTTGGAGGTTTTTGTCCTCCTCGTTCTCCATCAGACTGACCACGCCAAACGCGCCGATGTTCATGAACGTATAGGCGACAACGTAGAAAAGTATTCCTGTCTGGCCTTCCGAATTTCCCGCTGCAATCCCGG
>CAYIBG010000272.1:0-2792 GCA_964361365.1 uncultured Ignavibacteriaceae bacterium
TGGTCAGCGGAGTTGAAGGAAATTCCTTTACGAGTTTGAGTCCGAGCTCCCGGATGCCCGTCCCGGCGTCAAACACGAACATCTGATTGCCGGCTCTCAATTCGACGCACGAAGTGTTGCCCCCGTAGCGTGCTGTTTTCTTTCCTGGAGTTGCGATCGATCCCCGGGTCCCCCAGAATTTCACTTTAATCATCTGGCGGTAGATGCCTTTGCGAGGTGCTTGTTTACCACGGAGAGGAGGTTGGCAGAGTCCGTCGGCTTGATGAGGTAATCATTCGCTCCGAGTTCCTTCGCCTTATCGATATCGGGTTTGTATGATTTTGCTGATGTAAAGATGATAATGGTGTTGGCCAGCTGAGTCTGCTCCCGTATTTTCCGACAGACTTCGAAGCCATGAAGGCCGGGCATCATGATATCAAGTAAGACTACGTCCGGTTTTTCCGCGATTGCCAACCGCAATCCTTCTGAGCCATTGTCCGCAGTCAAAACGAAAAAACCTTCCCGTTCAAACAACAAAGCGACCATTTTGCGAATCATCTCTTCGTCGTCGACAACCAAAAGTTTCTTTTTCTGGGGGGGTTGACTCATTATGAGACTCTCAAAGTCGACAGGAACTTATCAATATCTTTTTCGAAAGGCAACAACGAGGAGGCAACGCAATGAGCAACCTTTCCTTATGAAAAAAATCGGTGCTGATAGATAAGGTGAGCCGAGTTGTCGGGGTGACTGGATTCGAACCAGCGGCCCCCTGCGCCCAAGGCAGGTGCTCTAGACCGGGCTGAGCTACACCCCGCAACTTCAAATCCTCTTCAAGATACGAAAGATCATTCGCGAAGGCAAGGAAATGACCCGATGTTACCTTCGTTTTAAAAGCCAGGACTCCGGGTCTTGCTTGTCCCGTTCCTTCCAAATTTCGAAATGCAAAACTGATCCGGAAATGGAATCTCCGCTTTTGGCGATCACCTCTCCCTCGCGCACTTTGTCGGACTCGGCCACACTGATATCCGAGAGATGCGCGTAGACAGTACGGTATCCTTCATAGTGGTTGAGGATCAGCACGTTGCCAAAACCCGGGATGAACGAGAGGACGGACACCTCGCCGTCGGCGACGGCGACCACATTGGATTCAGAAGAAATTTGAATATCGATGCCTGCGTTTTGCGTCACGGTTTTTAGAACTGGATGGACTTGATTACCGAACCGGGAGGTGATCGCTCCTCCGGAAACCGGCCATCGTAGCTTCCCGCGGCGCTGTTCAAACACGGAGGCAGGGGCTGCGTCGGAAAGTGCGGGGAGGGTGACTGAACTATTGGCCCGCTCTCGTTCACGGGCATCGGCCAGTTCTTTCTTCCGGCGATCCCCAGCTTCCTTTTCTTTTCTGACTCTCTCTTTTTCGATCAGATCCGCGATCAGTCGTTCAATCTCTTTTACCGCTTCTGTCTTTCTGGTCAGCCCGCGCTGGAACGTCTTTTTGTCCTTGCGGACTTTCGTCAGGACGCGGCGGCGTTCGGAATATTTTCGCGTGAGTGTTCCTTCCTCGCGGGTTTTTTCCGATAAGAGCTTGCGCTCCGCCGTAAGCTTGGCTTGAAGCTCTTCATTCTGGTTCTCCAGGTCGGCTTTGTTGTCGACAATCCGCTTCAAATCCTTGGCGCGTTGGTCGGAGAACCGTTTGAGATACTCGATGCGGATGTAGAGCTGGTTGACGGACTTCGAGGAAAATAACAATTCGAGATCGTACACACGCCCGTTCTTGTATACCGACCGGACATATCCTGCATAATGCGATTTCAGGAATTGGAGCTGACCCTCCAGGTCGCTGATTGAGGATCTCGCCGTCGTGATATCTCCTGTGAGTGAACCTTCTTCTTCCCGGAGTTTTCTTATCAGTTTCTGAATCAAGCTTGACTGTCGTTCGAGATTGTCGAGCCGTTCGAGAGTGGATTTTTCTTTTTTTTCGCTCTCCTTGAGTTTTTTTTCAAATGCCGCAATATCGTCCCGGAGGTTTTCCAGTTCCCGGGATTTCTTCCTGATTTCCCTGTCTCCCTGTTGGCCAAGCAGCGGATGGACGGTGCTCAGCACCGCCATAAAGAGCAGGATGTTCGAACTTCGCCTCATTGAATGCGGATTCGCTCGGCGTTGGTGGGTACGATGATGCTGAATCGTTCTGGGGAAACGTTGAGGGCAAGTTCTGAATACGATATCGAGACTCTTCGGCGTTCTCTTGGAAGCGTGAGTTGCACTCTATGTGGAATCGAGATGCCATCCACCATCCGGTGCTTGTCGAATCGCTGATCAAAAAACAGCTTGCTGTCGGCCCCGAAATGCTGAATTCTCACGATGAGAAGTGTGTTCGGGTCTACCCAGTATCGTCTCTTATAGAGCCTGCCGGAGTAGGTTACCACGAATTGATTCTCTTCGACGATAATCTCGTCGGCTGATGAGCCGTCTTCTGCAAGAAACGTTCCGCCCGAAAAGAGGTTCACCAGATCTTCGAAATTGACCTTGACCCGGAGGATCTTGCTGAGGTTCTCAGGGTTGGAAGAACCTGTAAAGACCTTGTTTTGCAGGATATTGTAAAAGAGGAATTCATCCCGTGTGACAATCGCCGCCCCGACTTCAATGCCAAATGGACCCTCGATCCTCAGCATCACGGAATCCGGTTTCTGAAGATTGAGCATGAACGACGCTGTCTGCGCAAGTTCCGGGGTCTCTATGGTGACTCTTCCTTCGCCCCGCATAGACTGAATGCGGGATTGGTTGGCGAACACGGCTTCGTGTATCTCGGTAGAGGA
>CAYIBG010000273.1:0-2791 GCA_964361365.1 uncultured Ignavibacteriaceae bacterium
AAAGGAGCGCTCGTCATCGATAATGAGGACGCGTATAGGGTTTGGAGTTGTCATGACCAAATAGTGACGGAGAAGCCTGGAAATCGCTTATAGCGTAAAACGCTGGAATATGAGATGTAAATGTAGCTCATCCTCAAGCGTAAAGCAACGCATTTGAAGCTATGAACGATCAGTTCAGTCAATTCGCCAGCATCAATTTTTTCGTTTGTTCGAAAACTTCTCCTGTGGAAATCTCTTTCATACACCGGAAATGGCTTTCAGGACACGATGACCTGCCGATGTGAGAACATGGCCGGCATGGAAGCCCTTCTCGTTCGACAACCACACTGTGAGCTGCCACGGGGAAGAACCCGAATTCCCTTACGGTCGAGCCAAACAGAGCGACGATTTTCTTTTGCATGGCCGCTGCCAGATGCATCAATCCCGAGTCGTTCGTGACAATGACATCGCAAAACTGCATCGCCGCTGCGCTTTCGAGCAGGGAAAACTGGCCCGCCAGCGATGTGGCTTTTTCTGCTCCCTGTGAATGGCCGATCTGATTCTCCACATCTGAACACAACTCTTTGTCTTCCGGCCCGCCGATGATAAGGATCTTTGCACTGTGCTCTTTTGCAAGCCTGATTCCCACCTGTGCAAAACGGTCGGCCGGCCAGCGTTTGGTGAAATGCCTCGACGAAGGACACAGCCCAATCACTTTCTCAAAACGATTCAGGTTCAACTTCGCCATTTTTCCCGAAACACTGAAAAGGACTTCATCCGGTATGTGTATCTCCAACCCCTTCCCATCGTTCTCCACTCCAAATTTCATCAACGGCTCAATATAACGGTCGGCAACCGAAACGATTTCCTTATAGATGTTCTTCTTGCGCCGAACCAGCATGTACCTCTCGAATTTTCTTTTGTTGATCACCACCGCCTCAGCGCTCCCCCGCAAACTTCTGAGATACTTGCTCCGAAGGCTGTCATGGATGTCTGCAATAAGGTCGTATTTCTCGTTGCGGATCTTCTTTTTCAATTGACGAAGTCCCTGAAAACCGGTCGACACATCGTAGGCATACGTGACGTTGATATTGTGGTTGGACCTCACAAGTTCGGCATACTCGGACCGCGTCACGTAATCGATTTGGCCCTCGGGAAATCTTTTACGAAGGGCTCTCAGCAACGGCGTCGATAGCACGATATCGCCCACGGAACTAAAGCGGATCACAAGTGTTTTAGTGTTTGCTTTCACCGTCAAAAGGTACGACTAAAATGAAGCAGTATCAATTCTCAGAAGTGTCTTGATTTGTTTGGTCCGTAAGCGGTGTCAGGAGTTTCCTCCTGACACAGGCAGCGTTTCGGTCAGGACGAAAGTCCCGACGCACCAAACTAAGACATCACCCAATTCTCGAACCGTTTCCAGCTTTTGAATTTGCCAACTCGATTGATTACATTCTGAAACGTGAATGAATAGCATGAATCAGGCAAAAACGATCGGCGAGCTTCGTAAGACCGGTTACCAGATCCGTCCGGTGAAAGAAGAGGTTCGCAGCAATCTCATCAAGAAACTGGAATCGGGAGCAACGCTCTTCCCGGGGATTATTGGGTACGAGAAAAGTGTTATACCGGCAATCGTGAACGCGCTGCTGGCCAGACACGACCTGTTGTTGCTCGGTTTGCGCGGTCAGGCAAAATCGCGCATTGTGCGCCAGCTTCCAGCGTTGCTGGACGAGTTTATCCCTGCCGTCAAAGGCTGCGAAATCAATGATAATCCCTTCAAACCGGTTTGCAAACGTTGCGCCGACCTCGTTCGGGAAGCGGGCGACAATGTCGAGATCGAATGGTTGTCCCGTGAATCCCGTTTTTCCGAAAAACTTGCAACCCCGGATGTCACCATTGCCGACCTCATCGGCGACATCGACCCCATCAAGGCAGCGACGCTGCGACTGCACTATGCGCACGAGGGCGCAATTCACTACGGCATCATCCCGCGCACCAATCGCGGTATTTTCGCCATCAACGAATTGCCCGACCTGCAGCCGCGCATTCAAGTCGGCCTCTTTAACATCATGGAGGAAAAAGACATCCAGATTCGCGGCTTCAACGTGCGGATTCCTCTGGACGTCATGATTGTCTTCACGGCGAACCCCGAAGACTACACGAATCGAGGGAACCTGATTACACCGTTGAAAGATAGGATCGATTCCCAGGTTCTCACGCACTACCCCCGCACCATCGAAGATGCCATCAAGATTACGGATCAAGAAGCCTGGGTTCAGCGCGATGGACGCAACATTGTGATCCCGCAGTATTTCAAAGAAATTATCGAACAGATTGCGTTCGAGGCGCGCAAAAGCGAATTCGTCGACCAGAAATCAGGCGTGAGCGCCCGCCTGACGATTTCGGCCATGGAAAACCTCATCAGCAACGCTGAGCGGCGCGCCATTCTGCTGAAAGATCCGTGCGTGGTGCCCCGCATCTGCGATATGCCGCACGCGCTTCCCGGCATGACGGGAAAAATCGAACTCGTGTTCGAAGGAGAACAGGAAGGATCGGTAAAAGTCAGCAAGGCTCTAACGGGAAAAGCGGTGCGGGAAGTTTTCAAAAAGTATTTTCCCGACCCTTTGCAGCGCAGGCCGAAAGAGCGGGCGGAATCGCGCCTCGACGAATCGGAGTACGGCAAGATCGTCAGCTGGTTCGAATCCGGCAACAAGGTTGAAATCGGCGACGATTTGCCCATCGAAGCATACCTTCGCGAGCTCGACAGGGTGAAAGGGCTCAGGGATATCACGAGAAAATATCTCAAACTGCC
>CAYIBG010000274.1:0-2784 GCA_964361365.1 uncultured Ignavibacteriaceae bacterium
ATCGTCGTTAATCACGCCGACGGTCTTCAAGTCCTTGATGGATTCCCAGACGCGTCGGGTGGCAAATTCGTTCTTCTTTTTCTTGTCCGCCGGTCTTCCGAACCCGGTTTCTTCATGTGCCATTTTCCCGAGCTTCTCCGCGGCGGCAAACCCCGCGTCCACCATTGCTTTCACAACGGCATCGACCTTTTCCTGCGTGGTGTTCCGGAAGGCAAGCTGGGCTTCCTTCGCTTTGAGGACGAGGTCGCGCGCTTCCTGGATGGACTGCAAATCTTTATCGGCCATGAGTGGTCCTTTGTGGAATCGTTGAGAATGTAAATCAAAATCGGCAGACAATCAATTTGACTCCATGGCCTTGTCAAGGTTTTAATGTTCAATCAGGACCTTGACAAGGTTAACAAGACCCGCAGCTATGCGAACCCCGTCAAGGTCGATATCCAGCCTATTGAACCTTGACAAGGTCGGGTGGCTTGTTTCTTAGGCGTGTCAGTTCTAAATTATGTCATGAAACGAAAACTCGACTGGCTGCTGAAATCCAAAGGCGTGGACATCGTCTTTGAGGATGAAGAAATCCTGGTTCTGAACAAGCCTGCGAATCTCCTCGTCATCCCCGACCGGTATGACAAATCACTGCCAAATGTTGCCGACACCCTGAAGAATGAGCTCGGAAAGATTTTCATTGTTCATGGAATCGACAAGGAAACAAGTGGTCTCATCGTGTTTGCAAAAACTGCTGAAGCGCATGCAGTCCTCAATGGACAACTTGAACGTCGAGAAATGTTGAAGACCTATGTGGCGATCGTTGTGGGAGAACTTTCTCAGAAGGACGGAACCATCGACCTGCCGTTGTCAGAGGATTCGGAGGGAAGAACCGTGAAAGTGGACAGGAAAAACGGGAAAGAATCAATCACGGAATATACCGTTTTGGAACAGTTTGCAGGCTATGCGTTTCTCGGGGTGAGACCGAAAACGGAGAGGATGCACCAAATCCGGGTTCATCTGCGCGAGCTTGCCACTCCAATCTTCGCGGATGGTATATACGGCAATGGAACGGGATTCTTTTTGTCACATGTGAAGGCAGGATACAAGTCTGACGGCGAAGAAAAGCCGCTCTTGTCGAGGACGGCACTTCATGCAGCCGGGATGAAACTCAGCCACCCATCAGCTCAGCACGCCATGGAGTTCGAGGCGGAATTACCGAAGGATATGAGAACAATGCTGAAATATCTGCGGAAGTATCGGCCGGAACTCAGGAGTTGAAGCGAATCTCCCCCTGACCTCCGATGGAGAACTTGCGTTTGAGTCCGAAGTGTTTGTACGCGAGTTCAGTGACTTCCCGGCCTCGCGGGGTGCGGGCAAGGAAGCCTTCCTGAATCAAATACGGTTCGTAGACCTCTTCCAGCGTTCCTGATTCTTCTCCAACAGCAACAGCCAGTGTGTTCAAACCCACAGGTCCGCCCTGGTATTTTTCGATGATGCTCCGCAAAATCCGCTTGTCCATTTCGTCCAAGCCGTGATCATCAACTTCAAGAGCCTTGAGCGAATAGTCCGCAACCTCTTTAGTCACTATTCCGCCTTGCGCCGCTAGCTTCTTGTCTGCTTCAGCAAAGTCCCTGCATCGACGCAGTAACCGGTTTGCGATACGCGGTGTCCCCCTCGAACGTTTGGCGATTTCAGTGACAGCATCCTCGGCGGCAGAAATAGTGAGAATCCCTGCCGATCGCTTGAGAATCTGTCCCAGTTGAACGTGGTCGTAATAATCAAGTCTATTAGAGATGCCGAAGCGTGAGCGCAAGGGTGAGCTGAGAAGTCCTGCCCTTGTCGTCGCTGCCACCAGCGTGAACGGTTTGAGCCCGAGTTGAATTGTTCTTGCGCCCGGGCCGCTGTCGATCACGATATCGACGCGAAAATCCTCCATGGCCGAATACAGATATTCTTCAATTTTCGCCGGCACGCGGTGGATCTCGTCGATGAACAGCACTTCGTGTTCTTCGAGCGAGGTCAGGATTCCTGCCAGGTCGCCGGGGCGTTCCAGGGCCGGGCCGGATGTTACTTTGATCCCTGAACCCATTTCATGAGCAATTACGTAAGCCATCGTGGTCTTGCCGAGGCCTGGCGGGCCCGTGAGCAGCACATGGTCCAGCGGCTCGCTGCGTTGGCGGGCGGCAGTGATGAAGACCTTGAGGTTTGAAACGAGTTTTTCCTGGCCGGTGAATTCCTGGAGAGAGGTGGGGCGGAGGGTCTGATCCAGCTCAACTTCCTGCTCGATGCGCTCGGGCTGGGTCAGGTCAGATTTCCTCATTGCTCAAAGTTACACAGAACAAACCCTATTATCAATGTATCGTGGGCAAAAAAAAGTGGGCGAAGCGAATGGGGCGCTTATTTGGATGAAACGTGCCGAAGGGCTCTCTTGATGAGCTCTTCGACGCTGACGGATGTCCCGTCAAGTTCCTGCATTGCCATACGAAGAGCTTTCTCAGCCGCTTGCCGGTTGTAGCCGAGGGATGTGAGTGCTAGGAGAGACTCTGAGTGGGCGCTCTCGCGTTGATCCGGCGGTAAAGCACCAGCGGGCTCTTCCTTGCCGACCTTGTCGCGAAGTTCAAGAATAAGCCGCTCAGCGGTTTTCTTTCCGACATTGGGGATGGCGGTGAGTGCGGCGATGTTCCCCCGCACAATGTGCTGCTTCAGCTCGGATGCTGACATACCCGAAAGAACACCCTGGGCAATTCTCGGACCGATGCCCGAAACAGAAATGAGCAGCTTGAACAGGTGCCGCTCTGCCTC
>CAYIBG010000275.1:0-2783 GCA_964361365.1 uncultured Ignavibacteriaceae bacterium
TTCAACTCTCTGTCGAGTGCACACGTGTAGATCCGCACATCAGGATGGTCCTTGGTGATGGTTTGGACGCCTTCCGGCGCCGCAACCAGACTCACAAACCGGATGCTCTGTGCCCCTTTTTCCTTCAAGTAGGAAATAGCGACCGTTCCGCTGCCACCCGTTGCGAGCATCGGGTCGAGGACAAGGACGAGAGCCTGTTTGAGGTTGCGCGGAACTTTGAAATAGTAATCGACAGGTTTCAGGGTGTCCTCATCGCGGTATAAGCCAATGTGGCCAACCTTGGCATCGGGGATCACTTCCACAAATCCGCCCACAAGGCCAAGACCGGCTCGCAGGATGGGCACAAGCACAACCGGTTGCGGGATGACCCCTCCCTCCGTTTTTTCGAGTGGCGTCTCGACGTCAATATCCTTTAAGACGATATCGCGCGTCACTTCATACGCCATGAGACTCGCCATTCTCCTAAGAATGGACCGGAACACGTTGCTCGGAGTTCGTTTGTCCCGGAGGATAGTCAGATCGCGTTTCACAAGCGGATGGTCAATGACAATCAGGTTCTTCATCGATGGTCCTTTCTCAGAAGCGCTTGGCGAGTTGGTTTGCCGCTATCAAAATGGGGTCCCACAACGGCGCAAACGGAGGTGAGTAGATAAGGTCAAGGCGGAACACATCGTCAACCGTAAGTTTGTGCTGAATGGCAACGGCGAGCGTGTTGGCCCTCAGCACACTCCCCGCTCCCCCGTAGACATTGGCACCGAGAACACGCCCGCTTTTCTTGTCGGCGATGAGCGTGATCGTCACCTTTGAATTGCCTGGGAAGAAACTGATTTTTGAATCCCCGGTGATCTGCTCTGTGACTGCGTCAAACCCCGACTTCTTCGCTTCATCCGAGCTGATTCCAACTTGAGCCACTTCGAGTTCAAACACTTTGACAGCGATGGCCCGAATGACTCCTTTGAACAAGGCCCTTCCCCCAGCGGCGTTTTCTCCCGCAACCCAGCCCTGCTTGCTTGCCGTTGTGGCGAGCGGAATATACATCCACTTATTGTTGACGAGATTTTTCACCTCGCAGCAATCACCCGCTGCATAGATACCGTCGACGCTGGTCGCCTGGCGCTGGTCCGTGAGAATTCCTCCGTACGACCCAAGACGGATCTTCGCCGAGGAGCAAAACCCGACATTCGGTTGAACGCCAAGCGAGAGGATGACGAGATCTGTTTGAAAAGAACCTTTGTTCGTCCCGACCTCCACGACTTTGTTGGTCGCGTCGGTGCGCATTGTTTTCGTTTGAGTGTTGGCAACGAATTCTATGTTATTTCTTGTCAGTTCAGATAAAACCGCTTTGCGGGTTTCGAGCTCAAGACCCGACATCGGCAGCGGTCCGCGATGCAGCATAGTTGTCTCGATACTGTTGTTTTTCAGGGCTTCACACATTTCCATCCCGATGTATCCGCCACCGATGATGAGCGCTTTCTTCGGTTTCTCTTCATCGATAAACTTTTTTATGCCATAACCGTCTTCGAGAGATTTGACGTGAAAAACATTCCGCCCGTCTTCTCCCGAAATCCCCAACCTTCTCGGCGAAGCCCCCGTTGCGAGAATCAGACGTGAGTACTGGTGTTCCGATACACTATCCTTATCCATATCACGAACAACGATCCGCTTCCGGGCGGGTTTGATTTCCTCGACTCGGTGCAGGGTCTTCACCTCGACGCCTTTGACCTGCTGGAGTTTTTGCGGAGTGTAGCTCACGAGTTTCGACGCGTCTTTCACATCGTTGCCGATGTAATACGGTATTTCGCAAATGCCGTACGAGATGTGTTCCCCCTGCTCAAAAAGGAGAACCTCGGCGTTGGGGTTGACGCGTTTCGCCTTGCTAGCGGCGCTCGGGCCGGCTGCAAGTCCGCCGACGACAAGAATTCTCTGCTTCATTTCTGTTTGAACACGAGCATGAGGGGTACGCCGGAAAATCCGAAATGCTCCCGCAGTTTGTTTTCCAGAAATCGCTTGTAGGACTCCTGAACAAGCTTGGGCTCGTTGCAGAAGAAGCTGAACATGGGTGGCCGGATTTTCACCTGTGTGACATACTTGATTTTGATTTCCTTGGGGCTGGACGACTTGGGTGGATAATGCGCGATCTCGGGCAGGATTGCTTCATTGAGCTTGTTGGTCCCGATTCGCTTGCATTGCTCCTTGTGTATTTCCTGCGCCATTTCCAGAACCCTGTGGATTCGCTGTTTTTCTGTCGCAGACACGAACACGATGGGGAGAAAATCGTTCAACCCCAGGTTCCGCCGGATAGCGAGCTCGTATTCACGGGCCGTTTGCGTCGATTTCTCCACGAGGTCCCATTTATTCACCGCGATGAGGGCCGCCCGGTGTCGCTGCATCGCCGCATCGGCGATGTGAAGATCCTGTTTGTCCACGCCACCATGTCCATCGAAAAGGATGACAGCCACATCGCTGGTTTCAATGCACTTGAGAGTTCGAAGGACGCTATAAAACTCGATGCTCTCCCGCACCCGGGCTCTCTTCCGGAGTCCGGCCGTATCGACCAGAATGAGCTCCTCACCCTGAAACTTGACGACCGAGTCGATGGGATCACGAGTGGTTCCCGGTATCTCCGTCACCACGTGGCGCTTTTTGCCCAGCAGCGCATTCACCAACGAAGATTTACCGACGTTCGGTTTTCCGATAATGGCAATTCTGAGTTTGTCGCTCTTCTTGTCCTCACCGTTCGAGCGGAAGGGCCCTGTCAGAACATCCAAAAAATCGCCGATTTG
>CAYIBG010000276.1:0-2768 GCA_964361365.1 uncultured Ignavibacteriaceae bacterium
ACCAGCGTCGTGGAATGCGCTCCGGGCGTCGAGCCGACTTCCGTGAACTCTCCATAACTGCGGTAAGAGACGTTCGCCCGCGCACAAGCGTCCCAGATGTATCCGGCTTTCGGTGTGCCGGTCGGTTGAGATCCTTCGAAATCATAGACTCCTCCCCTGCTGCCATACATCGTGGGCCAGAGCTTTTCAACGTAGTCCGTCGCGTAAGCTGCCATTGACCAGTTGTGGCCGTCGGCGCTCACTTCAGCGTTGACATAGAGGTTATCCAGCAGAACAAACTGCCTTGCAAGCTTGTGGTGATTCGGCGTGATGTTTTCACCGAAAATTGTCAACGTCGAGTCCCCATTCCCTTCGGGCATATCACCGAAAACCTGGTCATACGTCCGGTTTTCCTTGATGACATAAAAAACATGTTTGATGGGGGATGAATCGCCAATTCTTCGCGGGATTGCCGTCTCAGATTCGTAGCTGGAGCCCACAAGATGTTCCGGCTTGTAGGGCGTGTTCCTGAATACACTTTTCGTGTATTCGACAAAACGACTCCTTTCAGGATATTTGATGAAGGACAGCGTTCCTTTGAACAAACTTCCGATGTATTGTTTCCCGGGGTTCGCCATCGAACGCCCGCCTTTGCCATTGAGGACGAGGATTGTGTTGTTTTCGAGGGTCAACACCTTCGTTGGATACCAGCCGACCGGAATGAATCCCAGGGGCGTGGGCCGCTTGGGATCCTCAAGGCTGATCACGGCGAGCGAATTGTTGTCCGCATTCGCTGCGAGAAGAATTTTTTCCGCTTGGGCCAGTGAAACCGAGTTGGTCGTGGAGCCTTCGGGAGAATCCGGGTAGATGGCAGCGTTCACCGTCGCAATTGCCTGCTTTGCGCGGAGGTCAATGACGGTGACCGAGTTCTCGTTCGCATTGGCAACATATGCATGTCGAGACTTGCTGTCGACTTCGATTTCAGTCGGATGGTCTCCGGTTGGTACTTCAAAAAGAAGTTTCGCCCCTTGGAACGCAAGAATCTTCTTCGAACTCCAGACAGAAACCAGGAGAGTCCCGTCGCCGAGATACTTGCACGTGTAAGGCATGCCCTCCAGCCGGACTTTCTCGTGGCGTTTCGACTTCAAGTCGTAATAACGAAGCGAACTGTCGTTTCTCATGACAACCGCCAGCGTTCCCTTGTGGACATCCAGCCCGGCCACGCCTCCCCTGTATTTTGCGAGCGGGTCTTCCAGCATGATGGAATCCTTCGCAGTGAGTTTGCCGTTGCGCAGCCTGAACGTATAAACGCAATTCTGGTTTCCGCCGGAGACGTACAGAGAGCCTCCGGAGAACGTGATGCCAAGCCAGGCATCTTTCAACCGTTCGGATTGCACGACCTTGCGCCGTGCGACATCCACCAGCATCACTTCGGCTTTGGATTGTCCGCTGTGAGTGATGGCAAGGTATCTCCCGTCTGGTGAAAGCGCTGCATTGAGCGGAAGGTCTCCGATCGAGATCTGCTCACCAGCTGGCGAAAGAGACCACCCGTTGGGGAGGAGGACAGGTTGGTCCTTCGGTAATGGCGTTTGAGCAAAGAGGTACAGAGGAACAAGGAAACCTGCAAGCTTTTGCATGAGTGAACCCCTTTTGTGGGCTTTTGGAATTACTGCTTTTTCAGTGTTTGAACGTGTGACGAGTCGCAATGACGAAGGATTAATTCACGGTCCGGGATTTCGCGTGTTCATTCCGCAGTGGCCGGCCAGCCCTGACATTTCTTCGCAAACCGTTCGGGTCCTTCACAATGTGGCCATTGATGATAACATATTCAACCCCAGCCGACATGAGGTCCGGCCGTTCCACCGTTGCCCTGTCTGCAATCTTTCCATCATCGAACACCACGATGTCTGCATCGGCCCCGACAGCTAGACGGCCCTTTTTCTTGAACGCTGAAGACGCCAGCTCCATTCGTAGCGCAGGCAACAACGTCATCTTTGCGATGGCATCGATGAGAGGAAGTATCTTTTTCTCCCGAACGTAGACGCCAAGCGTTCGGGCAAACGTTCCTGACGCACGCGGATGGTGATTCCGGCTGCCGCTCATGATGGCGTCGCTGCCAATCATGACAAACGGGCTTCGGAACGCGGTCTCCACGTCGGCCTCAGGAATTGCGTACGCGATGGCCAGCTTTCCTTCCTTCTGGTATTTTCTGAACGTGGAGTCTGTCAGACGTTCTGTCGTCCCTCCCAACTGCAGGTCTTTGTACGAGATTCCAAACCTCTTTTGCCATCCTGCATCGAACCGTGCTGAATTCAGGTATGTGCCCCAAAAGTTGTACGGGTACAAACAGGCTGTGATATCGAGGCCTGAATCCCTCGCTCTTCCCAGTAATGCGAGAGACTGTGTCATCGAGAACGTGCCTCCGGTGCTCGTAATGTGGTCGATGTGGATCGAAGCTCCGGTTTGTCGGGCATAGCCGACAAGTTCGTTCAGCGCGTCGAAGTTCGTTCCGGGCTCGAGTGTGTCGGAATACCGTGCGTGAAAGAACACTGGCACATCGTATCGTTTGGCAAGATGCATCATAGGCACGATTTCGGAGGAGCTGACTCCCGGAATGTACTCGAGACTGAACGAGATTCCGAGCGCCCCCTGTTTCAGGGCTCGTTCAGCGACCAAAAGAAGTTTGCGAATTTGCGAGCTGTCCGCGGAGCGATAGCGGTTTGCAATGAGCTGATTGCGCGCCTCCGTATAGAAAAAAGATGCGCCGAAATTTAACGGGACTTTCTGGC
>CAYIBG010000277.1:0-2766 GCA_964361365.1 uncultured Ignavibacteriaceae bacterium
AGCGAACGCTTTCTGTAATACCCGGCACCTGGGTCGAGATGACGTACAAATGATAGGGAAGTGCCATCGTCTGGTCAAAGAGGGACTGGGGTAGGGTCGGCAGATAGAATGCGGCGACCGTGAAAAGAATGGGCGCCGTTTCCCCCGCAGCACGTCCGAGACCGAGAATAGTCCCCGTAAGAATCCCGGGAATTGCATGCGGCAAAACGGAGTGGCGGATGGTTTGCCACTTGCTTGCCCCCAATGAAAGGCTGACGACGCGAAAGGAACGTGGAACGCTTTCGAGAGCTTCCCGGGAGGCCGTGATGATGACTGGAAGAATCATAATGCCTAACGTGAGGGAACCCGAAAGGATCGAAGCTCCGAAGCCGAGAAACACCACGAAAACTCCGAGCCCAAAAAGGCCGTACACGACAGAGGGAACGCCAGCGAGGTTCACGATGGCGAGCTTGATCAGCCGGCTGACGCGGCTTTCTCTTGAATATTCCACGAGATAGATCGCAGAGAGTACTCCTAGCGGAACGGCAAACAGCACTGCTCCAAGCACAAGGTAGAGAGTCCCGAGTATGGCAGGGAAAATGCCTCCGGCCGTCATGCCGTTGCGCGGCATTTGGAAAAGGAATTCAAAACTCATGGCGCTCACGCCTTTGGCCACAATGATGCCGAGGATAATCACGACCGGTAACACCACGAGGACAGTACAGAAGAACAGAACGCTGACTGCTATCGTTTGCTCAGTTCGAACATTCACGGGTTACTTCTTTCGCGTGCGGTAGAGGTAAAAATCTGCGACGCCGTTAATGAGAAACGTGATCACAAAAAGGACGATGCCAATGGCGAAGAGAGCAGCGTAATGTTCTCCGCCCTGAACGGTCTCGCCCATTTCGGCGGCAATGGTCGCGGTGAGCGTTCTGACGGGTTCCAACATGGTGTAAGGGATGAGGGCTGCATTTCCCGTTACCATCATCACTGCCATGGTCTCACCGATCACGCGGCCGATGCCGAGCATAACGGCTGCAACCATACCAGGCCGAGCCGCATAGGCAACAACTCGCCATGTCGTCTGCCATTTTGTTGCACCCATGGCGATCGCCGCTTCACGGTATTGTCGCGGCACCGCCGTGATGGCATCCTCCGCGATAGATACGATGGTCGGCATAGCCATGAATGCGAGGGTGATGGAGCCGGTGAGGGCTGTCAGCCCTGTGGGAAGGCCAAACATCTCTTTGATGAGCGGGCCCAGCGTTACCATGCCGATGAAGCCGATAATGACAGAAGGGATTGCAGCCAACAGCTCGATTCCCGCTTTCAAGATCTCCTTCGTACGTGGCGGGGCGATCTCGGCAATGTAGAGCGCGCTTGCAATCCCAATGGGAACTGAGAGTACAGCCGCACCAAGCGTCACCAGGATCGAGCCGAAGATGAGGGGGAGAATGCCGAACTGCGCAGGGTCAGAAATGGGATACCAGTTTTTCCCAAAAAGAAAACTTACGGGAGACGCGGTGGCGAAAATGGAAAGGCCTTCCTTCAGCAGAAAAGCGAAAATGAGGACGACAATGACAATAGAAGCTACGCCGCTCAGGAAAATCGTCCTCTCGATGACGAACTCCCGAGCCTTTCTCAGTGTCATGGTCTCAACTGCCCTGGTTGGGAAACGAAACGTTGGCGTTGACGGTCAATGACCGGTCACGGGAACAAAATCGAGTCTTTTGACCTGTTGCTGACCCTCCGGTGAAAGCACGAAGTCCACAAAAGTTTTCACAGTCCCCGCCGGTTCGCCTTTCGTGTACATCAGCAGTGGGCGGGAAATTGGGTAGGAATTGTCCACGACGTTTTCCGGAGTTGGTGAGACGTATGGAGAACCCTTCGCTTTTGCGACTTTGATCGGTTTCTCTTTTGCCGTGATGTAGCCCATGCCGTAATAGCCTATGGCGTCGAGATTGTGCGACACCTCATCGGCAATAGCCTGGGAACTGGGCAGCAACAATGCATGAGGGGCGAATTCTTCTTTCCCCTGTGGGTTGCCTTTCCGCAAGACATGCTCTTTGAAATACACGTGTGTCCCAGAATTTACCTCGCGTGACAACAACACGATTTTTTTGTTTGGCCCGCCGACTTCGCTCCAGTTGGTGACCCTGCCCGCAAACATGTCCGCCAGCTGTTCCATCGTGAGTTGGGAGACTGGATTAGCCGGGTTGACGACCACTGCGAGGCCGTCGAGCGCCACAACGATTTTAAACGGTTTGATGCCTTTTCCCTCTGCCAGTTTGATCTCGCTGTCTTTCATTTCGCGTGAGACCTCGGCGATGTCGCACGTATTGTTGATCAGCGAACTAATACCTGTACCCGAACCGCCTCCCGTAACGGCGACGGAATATCCCTGGTGAGTTTTCATGAACTCCTCAGCCCATGCCTGGCCGAGGTTCACCATGGTGTCTGAACCTTTGATTTGGATCGAGTTTTGGTCGCTGCTTCGACTTTTGCATCCCTCCCACACAAGGACAAACGTCAACAGAACTGCGATGGCCGAAGTACGGGAGGAGAAAAAATTGATCATGGGGAAAGTCCTTCTGATAAGTCGAGAATCGCAGGCACAGTTTGCGAAAAAAAAGGTCTCAAATCAAGATGAACTTCTCCTGAAGGTAAATGCGGGACGCTTGATAGCAGGTTGTGCGTTGAAACAGCGCGGCATCACGCCGTTTGCCACGGGATTCAACGGAATCCCCTATTCAAAACATACGATTGGCTTGAGAGCAGTCCGTTATG
>CAYIBG010000278.1:0-2742 GCA_964361365.1 uncultured Ignavibacteriaceae bacterium
ACCGGACTCGTAATGCAATGGTGGCCCGACCAGCTGCCGTTTCCTTCCTGGATTTTGTCAAACCGGCGACTCATCTTCTTATACCACACATCGTATTCCTTGTCGCCCGTAATGACCATGGATTCGGCGGTCATCATGTAGCTGAGGAATTCCTCGCCGCCGTTGTTGCCGAAACCGCTCATGACAGTTTCGTCATCGAGCATTCGCTGAGCTTGTTTGTTCTGTTTGTAGGCATCGGCAAGCCGCCGGGCATCTTTTGCCGAATGTCCTGCGCCCATGAGGCTTTCCTTGCTAACAGGAGCGTCAGACCTCACGAGGCCTTTGCTCTTCGCTTCATCGACGCTGAGCTCCGCATCTCTGGCTTCCTGCGCAGTGGCGCGTTGATTGCTTGTAATGGCATACAACGATACGCCCGCCGCACCCTCTGTTTTCACCTCGCCCGTGCTCATGTTCACGTTTCCTTTTTGATAGTCGCGGGATTTTTCCAGCACTTTTTCATCAACCTTGATGCCAGAAGCGTCGGCTGCTTCGAGGGCTGAGTTTGCCATGGACGATTGAAGAACACCGGCCCAACCTGCTCCAGACCAACTGCCGTCTCCGGTCTGTCCGCGCTCGATTTTACGGAGGCATTTCTCGAGAGCCGATTTCACTCGCTTGTTCAGCGAAGCATTTTCGGATGTATGAGGAAGGATTTTTGTGAAGAATTGCGCTGTCATCGATACGTCTATATTTTGTCCCAGTTTCGACTGAATCTGTGTCCCCGTCAGCGACGTAATGTTTGACCCTTTATCTGGAGAGCTTTCAACCAGGTCGATCAAGTAGTTCAGCGCCCTGGAAACATTCTTCGCATACGGTCCTTCCTGAAGTGTACTGCCCGACCTGAGCAACGCCATTGCCGAAAACGCGGTTGTTGCAGGGTCTATCTGAACGGATTTGGGATCCCGGATTTCCTGGTGAGCGTGTGTTCCCGATCCCCAGCCGCCGTTTTCAAACTGAGCCTTGGCAAGCCACGAGAGTCCTTTCGCGAGAAACTCCGGAATCGGCTTGACTGAACGAACGGGTGAGGGCCTCGGAAAGACCCCTACGGAAGGCGAGACAATCATGTTTGCCACGAACACAGTGGCGACAGATGTTTGGAAGAGATTCATGAAACCTCCATTGATGAAAGGTTGTGAGATAAAAGCATTTCCGGTTAATGCAGGTGGCGTCGGGAAGGTAAATGGCGAAGGAGAATGCAGAATGGCAGAAAACAGAAGGGACAAAACAGCGATCGCCTTGAAAATCAGGACAAAAATGAGCAGATTGGGCAACGCTGAAAATCACTGCACGTGCAAAATCGACCATGAAACCCATCATAGCTGTGTCCCTGCTCTTTCTCACCTTTCCGCTCGCTGCACAGAACCGGGTTGCGCTTTTAGACGACAAGACCCGCGATCTGCTCCACGAGACACTCAGCGGAGAACTCGCCAAAGAGCACGTTATCCAGATCACTCGGCACCACCGAATCCAGGGGTCACGCGGATACCGCGACGCAGCAAATTACGTCCTTGGCCAGTTGCGCGAATACGGCTTCTCGGAAAAGGATGCCTACGTCGAATCGTTTAAGTCCGACGGCAAAGTCACTTACCAGACATGGCAGTCGCCGTCGGGCTGGGATATCAGCTCGGCCGAGCTCAGAATGATCGAACCTTCAGACGAACGCATCGTGGGCTATCCGGAAATCGCCATGAGCGTCATAACGTATTCAAACCCGGGAGATGTCACTGCCGAGCTCGTGTGGGTTGGGTCCGGTATGAGCGACAAGGACTATGAGGGCAAAGATGTTCGAGGTAAGTTCGTCCTTGCCACCGGATACGGCGGCGAAGTGCATAGAAGAGCGGTTTTGAAATACGGAGCGAAAGCTGTCGTGTGCTACCTGGAAGATGAACGGGCGAAGGAATATCCCGACATGCTCCAATATACGGGCATGTGGCCTCGCACAGAAGAGTTGGATCGAGTGACCTTCGGCTTCAACCTTACCAATCGACAGGGTGCAAAGCTAAAGAATTTACTCCTTTCTGGAAAAAAAGTGGTGCTACGCGGCTGGGTGAAAGGCATCGGCCTGGAGCCGTACTTCATGGACGTCGTCGTGGCTCATATCCGGGGTTCCGACCGCGCTGCCGAAGAACTGGTATTCAGCGCGCATCTCGACCATCCGAAGGAATCAGCGAACGACAATGCGAGCGGTTCTGGGGCGATTCTCGATATTGCCCGCTCACTGAAAGAGCTCATCGACAGCAGCAGACTTCCCAAACCGCGCCGTTCGTTTCGGTTTATCTGGATTCCCGAGTGGAACGGGACGATGGCTTACATCGACGCTCACCCGGAATTCAAGGGTCCTGACTTGGGAGGATCATGGCTTGCGAACATGAACCTGGACATGGTTGGCGAAAATCCCGAACTTTTGCATTCCGTACTGCTCATCACGCGCACGCCGAACTCGATCCCCTCCTGTGTCAACGACGTCGTGGAGAACATGGCTGAAATGGTGGACAACATGGACATCCGGACTCCGCGAGGCGGTCTTTCAGCGATGAATTACCGCGTCACACCGTACAGCGGTGGGAGCGACCACATGATGTTCATCGACCGTAAGATTCCGGGCATGATGTTCAGCCACACAGACTACACGCATCACACGTCGGAAGATACGCCCGACAAGGTCGACCCCGTAGAACTGGAGCGCTCTGAAGTGATTGCGGC
>CAYIBG010000279.1:0-2726 GCA_964361365.1 uncultured Ignavibacteriaceae bacterium
AATGAAAAAGCAAAGCACCAGCTCGAGCGGATGAGTACTCCGCATCATGTGCGTCTCCGTGTCTTCGGGTTTGTGGACAACATCTACGAGCTTATGGACGCATCCGATCTCCTTATTTCCAAGTCCGGCGGCCTCACCTCTGCTGAGGCGATGGCCAAAGCGCTCCCTATGCTCATCGTCGACCCGATTCCCGGACAGGAGACGAGGAACGCGGACCTGATGATCGAGCATGGAGCGGGATGGCGCGCCATCAACCTCGCGAACCTTTCTTACAAGTTGAGGCTGTTGATTGCAAAACCGGAAATTCTTTCTCGTATGCGGAAGGCCGCTTCAGCCCTTGGAAAACCCAACGCGGCGACAGAAATCCTGGAAGACGTGTACAAATTTTTGGAAAAAAGAGACGGAGGACGAAAATGAAAGTGAAGCTCAACGGCCTTACCATGAATTATACGGAGCGAGGCCTCCCGCAAGGCCTTCCTGTGGTCTTCATTCACGGGTTTCCGTTCAGCCACCTGATGTGGGAACCTCAGATGAAGGCACTGCCCAACAATATCCGCGCGATTACGTACGACGTGCGGGGACACGGCGAAAGCGACGTCGCCGACGGAATCTACACCATCGAGTTCTTCGTGGACGATTTCATCGCTTTGTTGGACCATCTTGGCATTGAACGTGCCGTGGTGTGCGGGCTTTCCATGGGTGGATATGTTGCGCTTCGAGCTATCGAACGTCATCCGGAGCGCTTTCTTGCGCTGGTCCTGTGCGACACCAGAAGCGAGGCTGACCCAAACGAAGGCAGGGTCAAACGGTCCGCGTCGATCAAAGCTGTGAAAACTGATGGTGTTGCGGCCTTTGCTGAAGGATTTGTGAAAGCCGTGTTCGCTGAAAGCACTTTCAAGCGAAACCCCGCTGCCGTTGATGACATCAAGGACCTTATCAAGGCGAATTCCCCGATTGGCATCTGCGGAACCCTTCTTGCCCTTGCCGCACGCACCGACACAACCGCCGCTCTCTCAGCCATCAAAGTCCCCACGTTGATCCTCGTCGGTGCTGAGGACAAACTGACGCCGCCTTCTGCGTCAGAATCATTGAGAGACCGAATAACCAGGTCCGAGCTGCATGTGATTCCCGGTGCGGCACACATGAGCAACATCGAAAACCCGGATGAATTCAACAAGCATTTAATTTCCTTTCTGAAGACAATTTCCGGAAACCGGAAATGACAGGAATCGAGGAATTGCAGCGCAAGGTCGTCCAATGCCGGAAGTGTCCCCGATTGGTCAAATGGCGTGAGAGAGTAGCCCGTGAAAAAACAAGGCGATTTGAGCATGAGGAATATTGGGGAAGACCCAATCCGAGTTTTGGCGACCCCGCAGCACGCCTGCTCCTCATCGGGCTTGCTCCTGCCGCCCATGGAGGCAATCGGACCGGCCGTATGTTCACTGGCGACCGGAGTGGAGACTGGCTCTATCGAGCCTTACATACGTTCGGGTTCGCTAGCCAGCCGACATCGGTCTCTCGAACTGACGGCTTGAGACTTGAAGACTGCTATATTACAGCAACCTGTCGGTGCGCACCGCCCCAGAACAAACTCTTGCCTTCGGAAATCCGCAACTGCAGGCCTTTCCTGCTTACAGAGTTAAAACTTCTGGGGAACGTTCGAGTGATCGTCGGACTAGGAAAAGTGGGTTTCGATGCCGCAGTCAATTGCCTTACAACACTCGGGATTGCTTCTTTTCTCAAAAAGCCAGCGTTTGAACACGGCGCGAAGTATCGTGTAAGCGAGAAACTCACGCTTCTTGCTTCATACCATCCTAGCCAACAGAATACGTTCACGAGAAGGCTCACCGAGCCCATGTTCGACTCAGTATTTAGAACAGCGAAACAACTGGTGAACGTGTGGATCTCTTGAAAGAACACAGGAGCATTCTTGCCGTCTGCGGCATATTCCTCGTTCTCGGAATTCTGCGCCTCAACGACCTCTCGCTCTACACCGACAGCACCCGATACCTTATCTGGGGAACTTCTGTTGCGCAGTTCAAAGGTTTTCTCGATGACACGCAACCCGACCCTGACCGCTACGTGGTCAATGCCCCTCTCTATCCTGTCCTTCTCTTCCCGGTGTTGATCGCATTCCCTCATTCGATTATTGCCGCCAAGATCTGGACAGTCTTGTGGGGGGCGAGTGCCCTTTTTCTGTTTCATGCCTGGCTTGCTAATTCCATGGGTCGTCGTGCTGCAATACTGGGAACCATGTTTCTGGCACTGAATCCCTTGATGATCGTGATTTCCTCCGAGGTTTTATCCGAAGCGCCATTCCTGGCGTTGATGTTTCTCTTGATGATCCTCCTGGACAAGCTGATGGAACGGCCGCAAACACCGCCTGCGCTGACATTTGCCTTCTTGGTGAGCGCATCCGCCGTCGTTTTGTTGCGGGAGGTGTCGATTACGCTGTTGGCAGCGATGTTCTTCACACTCGTCGTCCGAAGAAGAGGAAAAATCGCGTTTCTTCTCCTTGCCTGCTGCGCTTCCGTTTACGGCCTGTGGCTGGTGCGTAATCTCATTCTCGTTGGGGAAACACCTTCGGCCCAAAGCTCGAACATCCATTTCTTTTTCCAGCACGCGGTCACCCCGCCGGATGCTTCTTTCCTGAAAGAAATGACGACGAGAATCCAAACAAATGCCAGAGGTTTTTCAGTCCAGCTTGGGGGAATGCTTTTGTACCC
>CAYIBG010000280.1:0-2718 GCA_964361365.1 uncultured Ignavibacteriaceae bacterium
TGGGCGTAAAATGTGTTGGTCTGCTCAGGACTTGCGGCGAGTGTCACGAGGACAACGGAAACTCCCTTTGAGGCGAGTTCCAGAGCCGTGATGCCCCCGGCGATTCCGCACCCGATCACCAGGACATCCGTCTGAAGATATTCTGATTCTGATGGGCGGCGAGACTGCACTCCCATGACGGTGGGCTATCAGTTCAGGGAAAGCATTCGGTAGACGGCGTTGTAGGCCTTGACCCTGATTTCCTCAGGAATCTCTACGACGTATTGCATGCGGATGAGCGACTGGAGCGTGTCCTCGAGTGTGATCTCGTTCATGTGAGGACAGCGGACACTGCACAGGCGGAGCATTTCCTTCCCGGGATTTGCGGCGGCGATATTGTCACCCATCGAACATTCCGTCAACAAGAGATAGCGCGGGGCGTTGGACGTTTCGACGAATTTGATCATGGCTGACGTGCTGCCGCAGAAGTCGACGGATTCGATGACTTCCGGACTGCATTCCGGATGTGCGAGTATGACGACGTCAGGAAATTGTTTATACACGTTGGCGACGTCTTCGGTCGTGAACTTATCATGGACCTCACATCGGGCGTGCCATCCTATCATCTGGTAATCCAAAAGAGTGTCCTCACGCAGGTTTGAATTCGCAACTGGAAATATAATGTGCCGCTTCGTCTCTCGTGCGACATTTCGTGCGAGGTATTCGTCCGGAATGAAAATAACCGTATCGGATTTAAGGGACTCTACCACCTTTGACGCATTTCCCGATGTACAGCAAATATCCGATTCTGCTTTAACGTCGGCGTGCGTGTTAATGTACGTGACAACGGGGACGCCGGGAAATCTCTGCTTCAAACTGCGTACGTCCGCCGCGGTCATCCCGTCTGCGAGTGAACAGCCTCCTTTGGTTCCGGGGAACAGGACTGTCTTTCTTGGATTGAGGATTTTGGCCGTCTCCGCCATGAATCGGACACCACAGAATACGATTGTCTCCTGGTCCACGGTGGTGACGGCGCGGCTAAGCTCCAGTGAATCACCCTTGATGTCGGTGATCGAATGATAGAGCGCAGGCTCCATATAGTTATGTCCGAGGATGATCGCGTTTCGCTGAGTCTTCAGCTTATTGATCCTGAAGGCAAGATCTGCTTTGTAGCGAAGCTCCACATCGGGCACGACATCGCGGAGTTTTGCCGACAGATCACGATAGATATCTTCGGCGGAGAGTCCTGCGGCTGCCACTTGTTCGTGCTGAGTCATAATGGGTTTCCGACAATAAAACTTACATCCAGGGCTCTGACCGAGTGAGTCAGGGAACCGACCGAAATATAGTTAATTCCTGTTTCAGCTACCTTGCGGACGTTTGAAAGATCGATATTCCCTGAAGCTTCGAGGGGAATGCGACCTTTCGTCTCTTCCACTGCAGCTCGCATCTCTTCAATAGACATGTTATCCAAAAGAATTCTGTCAACCTGAAGACCGAGCGCCTCTCGCAATTCAGAGAGTGACCGAACTTCAACCTCGACCGGAAGTCGGTTCACATTCTTGGCTGAGATACGACGGATGGCTTCTGTGATTCCGCCGGTAGCTGCGATGTGGTTTTCCTTTATCAGGAACATATCGAACAAGCCGATTCTGTGATTCGTTCCGCCACCGATTTTGACAGCGAGTTTATCGAGAACTCTCATCCCAGGAGCGGTTTTCCTCGTATCAAGAATGACTGCTGAAGTTCCTCGAATCGCATTGACGAATGCTCTCGTTAGTGTAGCAATCCCGGACATTCGTTGCAAAAAGTTCAACGCCGTACGTTCGCCCGTCAAGATTGCCTGGGCTGGCCCATTGACGTCGGCAATGGTTTGACCCGGGGCTACACTCTCTCCGTCGCCGGTAATGGGTTGAAGATGAACCCGGCTGTCAAGAATCTTGAATGTGCGCCGAACAATGTCCCAGCCAGCAATAACACCTTCTGTCTTAGCGATGAACTGACCAGAGAGTCGAAGTTCGGCCGGCACGATTGATTGTGTCGTCACGTCGCCGCCGTCAACATCCTCCTGTATCGCCCGTCGGATGATTTCTTCAATATCTGGATTCAAGGAATCCATCGTAAAATACTGAAGTTTTCGTCGTGTTCAAAACTGGGGATAACGTGCGTGATAGGTCTCTCGTAACGGACAGGGAACGCCTTTGAAGCAGATGAGAAGTCGTACCTACACTGTCACCAACCGTCGTGGTCATGAATTAATTCTCTCAATCTTCCTGCTGGTCGCAGAAGCGGTCACCAAAATATTATCACCAAACGTTCTGTGGTGTACGTTTGTGAGCCGTAAACTCCGGCGGAGGGTAGACGCGCCTTCTCCTCCGACCGCACTCACCGCACTTTTTCCCCCGATCAAAACCGGCGCGTAAAACGCGTATACCTTATCGACCAACCCAGCATCAACGAAGCTTCCCAATACGGAACCACCGCCTTCGACGAATACGCTGATAATTTCTCTCTTCACCAGCTCTGCCATTACTTTTCGCAGGCGAATCACACCACCCGGACACACGACGAGCGGTACGCCCCTTCTAGTTAGATGTTTATACTTAGCACGACTTGCACGTTGCGTAGTAATGATTAACACATTCTTATCACGCAAGATTCTACTTGTCAGAGGTATTCGCAAGGTGCTATCTAAAACAATCCGAAGCGGATCGGGTTTGCCAGGTGCTCGCACACCGA
>CAYIBG010000281.1:0-2711 GCA_964361365.1 uncultured Ignavibacteriaceae bacterium
ATCTCCAAGGTGCTTGATTTCAACCCGCTCCCGGCGTCGCTCAAGATTTTTCTGAAGGACGGCTATAAAACGGCCAAAGGAGCGGAGTCAGTCTATAACGCGGTGAAGGCGGCCAAAGGTGTGGAGGATATTATCTATCGAAAAGCACTACTGGAAATGCTGGACCAGCGTGCGATGACGTTGCTGTGGTTTAGCCTGGGCGTCGGAGTGTTCATTACCATTTCCTCTATTTTTCTTGTGGCCAATACGATTCGCCTTGCGATCTACGCCAAGCGCAAAATTATCCAGACAATGAAGCTCATCGGCGCAACGAGGAGCTTTGTTCGAACACCCTTCCTGCTCGAAGGGCTCATCCAGGGTTTCCTTGGAGGAGTGATTGCTGCCGGGATCGTGTTTCTTGTCTTCAATTACCTGGAACGCTGGGTGTCTGTTCAGCTTTCAGATTTCGTCCGCGTCCAGCCCTCTTACTACGCTGTGATTGTAGGAATCGGTTGCATGTTGGGTTTGCTCGGAAGCATGATTTCGATTCGTCGGTTCATCGGCGAGAGCGTGGTGTCTTGAAACTTCGTTGCTTTTTCAGCAATTGTTTTCTAAACTTTTCCCGCAGTTCTCGTAGCATCTCATGAATACGATCTCCGTGCTTTACACCTCCTCGATCGGCAAAAAAATCGTGATGAGCCTGACTGGCTTGTTCCTCTGCACGTTCCTGCTTGAACATGTTGCCGGCAATTTCTTGTTGTTCATGAACGACAACGGACATATGTACGACGCCTACACGGAATTCATGTCGCACAACATCCTCGTCCGGACAATCGAAATATTCCTTTTCGCAAGCCTGGTGGGACACGCCATCAGCGGAGTTCTTGTTTGGATCAAGAACCGGCGCTCACGACCCGAGAAATACGAGGTATACCGGTTGAAGGACAACGCCCCGCTTGCCTCGCGCATTACGATGCTCACGGGCAGCATTGTTTTTCTTTTCTTGGTCGTTCACCTGCAAACCTTCTTTCTCCCCACGAGGTTCGGTGTTGAAAAGGTCTCGCCGTACGCTTTGGTCGCCCAGGCATTCGTCAATCCTTGGTACAGCGGTTTTTACATCGTGGCGCTTGCTCTGCTTGCCTACCATTTGCGACACGGATTCCAGTCTGCATTTCAGACGTTGGGCCTAAAGAACAGCAAGTATGCAAGCGTCGTCGAGTGGATTGCAGTCATTTTCTGGCTTCTCGTTCCTTTGGGGTTCGCCAGCATGCCCGTATATTTCTATTTCTTCCACCGGGCTGGACCAGCCTCGGTGGTGTTTGGAGTTCAATAATGAAACTCGATTCAAAAATCCCTGAAGGCCCCATAGAAAAAAAGTGGTCGAACCACCGCTTCCACATGAAGCTGGTCAACCCCGCCAACAAACGGAAATACTCCGTGATCGTGGTCGGGACGGGTTTGGCCGGCGCTTCGGCTGCCGCAACGCTCGCCGAGCTCGGCTACAGCGTTATTTCCATGTGCTATCATGAATCACCACGGCGGGCTCACAGCATCGCTGCACAAGGAGGCATTAACGCACCAAAGAACTATTCGAATGACGGAGATAGCGTCTGGCGGCTATTTTACGACACGGTGAAAGGCGGAGACTACCGGGCGCGGGAAGCGAATGTGCATCGACTTGCCGAAGTGAGCAACAGCATCATCGACCAGTGCGTGGCGCAGGGAGTCCCTTTTGCGCGGGATTACGCGGGATACCTGGACAATCGCTCATTCGGCGGCGCACAGGTGTCTCGAACGTTTTATGCCCGTGGGCAGACGGGCCAACAGCTGCTGATCGGAGCGTATTCAGCCCTGTGCCGCCAAATCGATGCCGGCAATGTGAAGTTCTTCCCAAGAAGGGAAATGCTCGACCTGGTGGTCGTTGACAACCAGGCACGGGGTGTTGTCGTTCGAAATCTTGTGACGGGTGAGATCGAGTCGTACGTTGCCGACGCCGTCGTATTGGCGACAGGCGGCTACGGAAACGTGTTCTATCTCTCGACAAACGCCAAGGCGAGCAACTGTACGGCGATCTGGCGAGCCTACAAACGGGGCGCGTTGTTTGGCAACCCCTGCTACACTCAAATACACCCGACGTGCATTCCGCAAAGCGGAGACTACCAATCGAAGCTCACGCTGATGAGCGAAAGCCTCCGGAACGACGGACGTATCTGGGTATCAAAGAAAAAAGGCGATGCGAGGAAACCCGGCGAGATACCCGAAGAGGAAAGAGACTATTATCTCGAGAGAATGTACCCGTCTTTCGGCAACCTGGTCCCTCGCGACGTTGCGTCCCGTCGCGCCAAGGAAATGTGCGACAAAGGCTACGGAGTCGGGCCGACACGGTTAGCCGTCTATCTGGATTTTTCAGACGCCATCAAAAGAAGCGGAAAGGATTCCATCGAGGAGAAATACGGAAACCTGTTCGACATGTATCACGAGATCACGGCCGAAGAACCGTACAAAACTCCGATGCGAATTTATCCCGCCGCGCATTACACGATGGGCGGCTTGTGGGTTGATTACAACCTTATGACGACCATTCCCGGCCTGTATGTTATCGGCGAAGCGAATTTTTCCGACCACGGAGCGAACCGTCTTGGAGCCAGCGCGCTCATGCAAGGCCTGGCCGACGGATATTTCATTCTTCCGTACACCATCGGCGACTACCTGGCTTCGACAAAATTCAAAGC
>CAYIBG010000282.1:0-2710 GCA_964361365.1 uncultured Ignavibacteriaceae bacterium
TCGGACCGATGCCCGAAACAGAAATGAGCAGCTTGAACAGGTGCCGCTCTGCCTCCGTGATAAACCCAAAAAGCTGCAAAGCATCTTCCCGGACGTGCAGATAGGTCAAAAGAGCCACTGGGGAACTTACCGGGCCCAACTTTTCATATGTGGAAAGCGGAATGCTCAATGAATACCCAACGCCGTTGACCTCGACGAGGACCTCCGTAGGAGATTTGTATTTGAGCGTTCCGCTCAGGGAGGCAATCATGTGCGAGTGACAATCCGTTCCGGATGCGATTGGGCAAACGCTTTCCATGTTTTGGCGGCCGCCGACCCGTTTCGTTTCATTTTCGCCTTGTGAAAATGGCAAATGGCAACAGCGAGGGCATCAGAGGCATCGTAGAATTTCGGAGCCTCTCGTAGTTTCAAGAGGGCTTTCACCATGAACTCCACTTGTTGCTTCGATGCTGCTCCATTTCCAGTCACCGCTTTTTTCACTTCGCGTGGCGAGTACTCGGTCGTGGGGATTTCGTGATTGACTGCAGCAAGAATCGAAACGCCGCGTGCGTGACCGATCTTGAGCGCCGATTGCGCATTTTTTCCGTAGAAGGCCGTTTCTATGGCAAACTCGTCAGGATGATGCCTGTCAATCACATCGCAGAGAGCGGCATAGATTTGCCGAAGCCGGATCGGCATGGATTTGGAGTTTTTGTTTTTGACCACGTTATACTCGATAACTCGCAGCTTGCCGTTCAAAGCCTCAACGACTCCAAAACCTGTGATAATCGTGCCGGGGTCGACGCCGAGAATGATCACTTCAAGTCTCTTATTTTCAGCTGAGGGACCGCTTCTCCTGCAAACTCGCCTTCGTCGATGGAAAAAGCCACATCCACAGTCTTTCCACCATTGGCAACCTTACTCATGAGCGCACCGAGGTTGAATCCGATTGCATCGAACACACGTCCGTTGCTCTTCATTCTGAATTTTAAATGATTGTGGCCCACAATTCGGGGCTGTCCGGCGATTTCAGCTCCCCGTGCGATAAATACGGGACGCATATTGTCGGGTCCAAAGGGTCCAAACTGGCCAAGCACGCGTACAAACTTTGGAACCAGTTCCTGCAGGTTGATTTCGGCGTCGATCTTGATTTCCGGCGTCCGGAGGTTGTCGGTGAGAAGTTCTTTGGCCACTTTGTGAAAAGCAGTCTTGAACTCCTCGAGTTTGTCAAGACCGACCGTCAAGCCCGCCGCATACTTGTGTCCGCCGAACTGTATCAGCTTGTCCTCGCATCGTTTTAAAGCCTGATAAATATCGAACCCGGCCACGCTCCGGGCCGAGCCTTTTGCGACACCGTCCACCGTCGTCATCATGATTGTAGGAAGATAGTATCGCTCCACCATGCGTGAAGCGACGATCCCAATCACTCCGGGATGCCAGGATCCCTGATGGAGGATAATCGCTCTTTCAGAATCGAAATTCTGATTCTGCTGGAAGACTTCTTGAGCCTGGAGAAATGTCTCTTCGTCGATCCTCCGCCTGTTCAGGTTCTCTTCCTCCATGACTTGTGCAAGGCCGACAGCCTTGTTGAAATCCGTCGATGTCAGGAGGTCAACGGCGCGCATGGCGTCGCCCAAACGGCCCACGGCATTGATGCGGGGTGCAAGGATGAACACCACCTGCCCGGCATTGATACGGCCCGGCGTTAATCCCGAAGTCGCTATGAGAGCACGAATCCCCGGCAACGGGTTCGAGTTGATCATTTCCAAACCCAGTTTCACCATCGTTCTGTTTTCGCCGCTCAAGAGAACGATGTCTGCAATGGTGGCAAGGGCAACATACTGCAGGTAATCTTTCAGCCGGTCTTCGACGGAACCTCCAAATTTGGCCCGAATGAAATCGTTGGAACTTAACGCCTGGGCGAGTTTGAAACCTACTCCGCAGCCGCAAAGAAATTTGAAGGGATACTTGCAGTTTGGCTTGAGTGGATCAAGAACGGCCAGCGCTTTGGGGAGAGGATCTCCGGGTTCATGGTGGTCGCAAATGATGACCTCGATCCCTATGGATTTCGCATAGTCGACCTGCGTGACGGCCGTGATACCGCAGTCAACAGAGACGAGGAGAGTGCATCCAGCCTCTTTTGCGCGGTCAAGCCCGACATTGGAAATGCCGTATCCTTCTTTAATCCTGTCCGGGACATAGTAGCGCACGTTCGCTCCCGCAGACTTCAGAAAGCTCCAGAGAAGGGAAGCCCCGTTTGTCCCATCCACGTCATAATCGCCATACACCGTGATCGATTCATTTCCACGGATTCCTTGCTCGATTCGATCGACCGCGGTCTGCATCCCATCCATCAGGAAAGGGTCGGGCAAATCTGCGATGTTCGGACGGAAGTAAGAGCGGGCTTTGTCGAACGTATCAATACCGCGATTGATCAGGATTTCCGTAAGAATGGGGGAGATAGTGAGCTGGTCGGAGAGTTTTTTGACCGCCGCTGTTTTCTCGAGCGATGTCTCGTTTCGAAATGTCCAGCGGTACTCACGAACTGGGGTCGGCATCATAGTGCACACCGAAAAAACCGTCGGGTGAAAAAAACCGGAAGCAGAGCGTTGTCGATAAGCCGAATTCTGTCTTTTCTCAGCCTGAGGCCAGGAAGAGGCAGCCATTTCTCTGGTGCGACCTACCCATCACGCTCTCCTTGCGGAGACCAGGCGGGCAGCCTGGGTCTTGC
>CAYIBG010000283.1:0-2709 GCA_964361365.1 uncultured Ignavibacteriaceae bacterium
TGTTTGCGGGCGAAAATGGCGAAGGAAAAACGAGCATCCTCGAGGCACTCTCGTTCTTATGCCTGACGAAGAGCTTCTACGCCGGCAGCGATGCTAACGCGGTGCAGATCGGCGAAGCGGGCTTCGATGTAGCGGGTGAGCTTATTGCTGACAAGGGCGTCGAGTACCGCATCACACTCGGCTATACCGCCGCCGACAAGGAAAAAACATTTTTGGTGAACAAATCGCCGCTGGAAAAACTCTCGGCAGCGATCGGCATGTTTCCCGTTGTCGTGCTTGCGCCGGAGAATGGCGCCATCACAGCCGGTGCGCCGAGCGAACGCAGGAAATTCCTGGATCTTGTGCTTGCGCAGTCGAGCAAATCATACCTGGAAGACCTGCTGGAGTATCGCAGGGTGCTCAGGCAGAGAAACAAGATCCTCCTGGACGCCAGGTTTTCCCGCCAGGATTGTTCCGGGCTTCTGGAACCGTGGAATGAAAGCCTCATTAACCACGGCACGAGGATCGCACTGAAACGCCTCAGCTTCGTCAACGAGTTCAATCCATACGTCACACGCGTCTACGAGGATTTGGCCGGCGGCGCAGAGAAGCCCTCGGTTATCTATCAGTCCGCCTTGCAAGTCGAAGGCGGCAACGCAGCAGAAATCGAGCGAGAGTTTCGCGCTCGCCTTGCTTCCAGCGCACACGAGGAACAACGCACAGCCGCCACAACCGTCGGGCCGCACAGAGACGACCTGCAGCTGAAGGTCAACGACATGGATGCACGGCAGTTCGCATCACAAGGCCAGCACAAAACGTTCCTGGTGGCCCTCAAAATAGCGGAGTTTAACTACATGAAAGACGTCTGCAGTGAAACGCCGGTCTTCCTGCTGGACGACGTGTTCAGCGAGCTTGACGAGCACCGCTCACAGCGGCTCATCCGCATGACGCAATCGCTCGGGCAGACCTTCATCACGACGACGGACAAGAAGCTGTTTGAGAACGCTTATCCGTGGACGGAGCATCATCGGAAATTTTTTGTTAAAGGCGGCACAGTCCTGTATGCGGAAAGCCCGGCCCTCATCAATTAAGCAACTCGGCGCCGCCATGGATGAGTTGATGGGCGGCCTGGGGATCAAGAAAAAGCTCGACGAGTATCAGGCTGTGGTGCAATGGGCAAAGATCGTGGGAGACCACATTGCAAAGTTTTCCGAGGCAACACGGATTAAACAAGGCGTGTTGTTTGTGCGGGTGAACGTCAGCACGTGGCGCAACGAGCTGCAGCTCAGAAAACCCGAGATCATCCGGAAGCTGAACAGCGCACTTGGGGACGAGTTGGTGAAGGACATCAAGTTTCAGTAGCAAGATAAACATTGGTAGTCGCAGGCTTCAGCCTGCGTTGTTAGCGACAATCGCAACCTGAAGGTTGCGGCTACCGGGACGGCAAACACGTTTTAACAAGGATTCCATGGGAAAAACCGACATAAAGAAAACAAAATCTGACGAAAAACCAGAAAAAGCCAAAGGCAAGAACGGCGCACGCGGTAACGGCGGAGACTACACCGCTGACGACATCACCGTATTAAAAGGCCTCGAAGCCGTTCGGCGGCGGCCTGCGATGTATATCGGCGATGTGAGCGCACGCGGCCTGCACCACCTGGTGTACGAAGTCGTCGACAACTCGATCGACGAGGCTCTGGCGGGCTACTGCAAGAATATAGCGGTTTCGATCAACGCTGACGGCTCGTGCACCGTTGTGGATGACGGGCGAGGCATTCCTACGGACATTCACGCTGAAGAAAAGAAATCCGCCCTTGAAGTCGTGATGACGATGCTGCACGCGGGCGGCAAGTTCGACAAAGCCACCTATAAGGTTTCCGGAGGCTTGCACGGTGTCGGCGTATCGGTTGTGAACGCGTTGAGCGAGTTGCTTGAGGTCGAGGTTTACCGGGATGGCAAGGTTTTCTACCAAAAGTACAGGAAGGGCGACCCTGTTGCACCCGTGAAGATGACGGGCAAGGCCGAGAAGGACAAGACAGGCACAAAAGTCACCTTCATACCCGACCCCACAATCTTCAAGAATCGGAACTTCAAACAGGAAACACTGGCCGAGCGGCTTCGCGAGCTTGCATTTCTTAACCCTGAAGTCACCCTGAGCATCGAAGACCTTCGCGAAGAGAACCTGGAAAAAGAAACGTTTCACTTTGAAGGCGGGCTTGTCGAGTTTGTGAAATACATCGACACAACGCGTCATGCCGTTACAAAAAAAGTCTTCTACGCAAAAGGCCAGGACAAAGACGAAGACGGCCGCGCTGTCGAGGTCGAGACGGCGTTCCAGTACAACGACCAGTACAACGAGAACGTTTTTACGTACGTCAACAACATTAACACGCATGAAGGCGGGACGCACCTGGTCGGTTTCCGCACGTGCCTGACGCGCACGCTGAACAACTACGCCTCCAAAGCCGGCCTGGTAAAAGAAAACGGCATCCAGCTCACGGGCGATGATTTCCGCGAGGGACTCACGGCAGTGATGAGCGTGAAAGTGCCGGAGCCGCAGTTTGAAGGACAGACAAAGACGAAGCTTGGCAACTCCGAGATCAAAAGCATCGTGGAGTCCGTCATAGGCGGAGCGCTTGCTACGTGGCTGGACGAGAATCCGACAGAAGGTCGAAGGGTAATCGAGAAGTGTCTCCGCGCTGCCGAAGCACGCGAAGCTGCGCGAGATCG
>CAYIBG010000284.1:0-2695 GCA_964361365.1 uncultured Ignavibacteriaceae bacterium
ACCTCGACAACTGCGCTGACATCTTTGTAGGCGTCGGGTTTTTCTTCCGTCAGACCGCTCTTGCTTGCGCATTTGACGTGAATCCCTTTTGCCCGGAGTTCCTTGATCAGTTCATCAGCTGTGGTTTCTTTCTTTGCTGCGTGCCGGCTTTTTGCCCGGCCTGCGCCATGACACGTCGAGCCGAAGGTCTCCTCCATCGCCCTCTCCGTGCCCACAAGTACATACGAGCACGTTCCCATGCTGCCGGGGATCAGGACTGGTTGGCCGACTTCGAAGTAATCCTTTGGAATCTCAGGCCGATGCTTTGGAAAAGCCCTTGTCGCCCCTTTACGGTGCACGAGCACTCTTTTTGTGCCGCCGCTGACCTTGTGTATTTCTTCCTTGGCAATATTATGACAAACGTCGTACACTAATTTCATTCGCCCTTTCCCAAGAATTCTCTCGAACGCTTGCCGGGTCCAGTGGCTCATCATTTGTCGATTGGCAAATGCAAAGTTTGCTGCGGCGGCCATTGCCTTCAAGTATGCCTGTCCCTCCTGAGATTTAATCGGGGCACAGGCCAGCTGGCGATCCACTACCGAGATCCCATATTTCGGCATTACTCGTTGCATTATTTCCAGATAATCCGTGCACACCTGGTGGCCCAAACCACGAGAGCCGCTATGAATCATGACGACGATTTGGTTTTCCCAAAGACCAAACACACCTGCTGCTTCTTCATCGAACACTTCTGAAACATACTGAATCTCAACGAAGTGGTTTCCTGAACCCAGGGTCCCCAATTGATTGCGTCCGCGCTTCTTCGCCCGGTCGCTGACCATTCCAGGGTCGGCGTTGGGAAGTTTACCGGTTTCTTCGATATGAACCAGGTCATCCTGCGTTCCAAAACTGTTTCTTACAGCCCAGTGTGCCCCATCCTCTAGAACCTCATCGAGCTGTTCAAGAGAAAGGTCCACCAATCCTGCCTTGCCGGTTCCGCATGGAATGTCGCGGAACAACTGGTTCAACAGCGAGTCAATTTTTGACTCGACATCGGGAAGGTTTAGCTCAGACGCAAGTAAACGAACTCCGCAGTTGATATCGAAACCCACTCCACCGGCAGAAATGATGCCTTTTTCCATATCCGACGCGGCGACCCCGCCGATGGCAAACCCGTACCCCTGATGCGCGTCGGGCATGGCGAGGGAGCGGCCGACAAGACCCGGCAGCGTTGCAACATTTGCCACCTGTTGGAGCGTCAGGTCTTTTTCGATCTGCCCGATGAGATTTTCATCTGCATAGATTAACCCTTCCACATTCATTCCGGCACGAAACGACTTGGGGACGATGTATCGGTACTTGTCGAGTTTTTTAAGCATCGGATCTATACATCGACAAAAAATCTGGCTTTCCAGCTGCCGGAGATGTTTTCAATTTGCAGTTGATGATACGTGATAGCTTTGACATCGAGCTTCAATTCATGTTTCTTCGAATTATACGTTTCTCCAAAGATGAATCCTTCAAGAGATGTTTGAGAAACGCTTTTCACGTCCGCCCTGGCTGTCAGAAAATTCTCCCCGTCATAGAGATACAGCAATTCATTGAGCCATCGAACAAGGAGGTTTTCCAGGTCTATGGAGTCCAATGTGAGGTGCAGCCTTTGACCCATCCCGATCCCCTCCGGAACCGAGATGAGCGAGAAAAGGCCATGTGCCGCGTTCTCAAAGAGCTCTTCGAGACTGTTTCCATAGGCTTCGATTCCCACATCGGCGGGATGTTCCAGGATTTGAAACCGGGGGTTCATGCCGGGCTGCATTCCGTGGACACCTCAAACGAGGGCTTTGCCGCTCAGTTTTTTCAACGCTTCGAGATAAAGCCCGGATGTCCTGAAAATAACGTCTTCCGGCAGCTTCGGCGGCGGCGGTTTTTTGTTGAAATTGATCGAAAGCAGGTAATTCCGCACAAACTGTTTATCGTAACTCTCCTGTGTTCTGCCGGGTTCATACTTGTCTTTGGGCCAGAACCGGGACGAATCGGGGGTCAGAAGCTCGTCAATAAGGATCAGCTCTCCGTACTCGTCCACGCCGAATTCCATTTTCGTATCTGCGATGATGATCCCCTTCCGCTCCGCAATGGATGAGGCTCTCTCGTACACCTTGATGGAAATATCGCGGACTCGTTCGGCCAGGTTTTTCCCGACCATCCCGGCCATCCGCTCGAACGGGATATTTTCATCGTGTCTTCCCACTTCTTCCTTTGTCGCAGGCGTGAAGAGAGGCTCGGGAAGTTTCGATGATTCAACCAACCCGTCGGGCATGGTGATTCCACAGACAGATTTTGACTTTTTGTAGTCTTCCCATCCCGAGCCGGAAAGATATCCCCGCACAACGCATTCGACGGGCAGCGGTTTCGTTTTCCTGACAAGCATCGACCGGTCTTCGAGGACTTTCCAGTGTGGTTTACACTCTGGCGGAAAGTCGTAGATAATCGTGGAAATGACGTGGTTGGCAATAATGTCTTTCGTTTGCTCGAACCAGAATTCCGAAATCTGCGTGAGGACCTTTCCTTTGAACGGGATGCCTTGCGCCATGATCACATCGTAGGCCGAGAGTCGGTCTGTTGCAACAATCAGCAATGAATCCCTGAACTCGTAAATATCCCTGACCTTGCCTCGATTCCTGAGTTTCATGCCGGGAAAGTTCGTTTGCGTTATGAC
>CAYIBG010000285.1:0-2684 GCA_964361365.1 uncultured Ignavibacteriaceae bacterium
CCTATTGGGCCAGCGGTTATTCAGCGTCGAACGCAAATCAATACTCCGGAGTCGTTTACGTTGATAACACGATTTTCTATAAATCAGGTGAATGTGCCCGCACACGCCCGGCAGCATCGCCCGATGGAATTTTCATGATCGTAGTCGTAAATTATTATCCGACTCAACCCGTGTTGTACAAGGTGCCTGTCGGGTCGGGCCCCGTTCAACCGGTATTCCTGAGCAATAGGGGTGATTATCTGTTCGATCCCACCATTTCTCCTGATGGAAGAAAAGTGGTTTTCGCGAAGCAATCATACAACGATACCACGTCAGGACTGTGGATCGTGAATGTCGATGCCTCCGGCCTCAAAAGACTTACGAATGATGGGGGTGACCGCTGTCCTTCTTTCTCACCCAACGGCTCCCAAATTGTATTTGAAAGGACAACTGGTTCTTCCTACCCTTCATACTATTATTCGCAGTTTGGAAGAAGCAGCAATATTTACTTAGTAAACGTTGATGGTTCCGATCTAATGCCTGTCACTGTAAACGGCGGGAGCTGGCCAACATGGATACAATAATGGGGCACAATAGCATGAAAATAAACGCCCGAATCTATGTTATGTATCTGGCCCTTTCTTCAGTCGGCCTGCATGCGCAACCTCGGTCATTTATCGCGGTGAGTCCTCTCATAGGAGACACTCTGGACGTGGACGAGGAGTCAGTCCTACGTCTCTTTCCCAACGCGAGTGGATTCAAGGGAGCGGTGTTCTACTTGAGAGACGGCGGCACCGTCGAGGCTGAGGTTTTTATCGAGAGTGACAATGGGTCGAAGATTCGTGTCATGAGTGTCGGAAGGCTCAAATTCTTGCAGGAACGGATAGAGTCAAGCGCCGATCAAGCTATGAGAGAGAAAGTTGCTAAGGATTCCACAGTACGGAGGTCGCAGTTTTCGACGGCGGATAAGATGCAAAGCAAGCCGCAGAAGATACAATTGGACAGAGATGTTTCTACCGATAAAGTTGTTGTCCTCAGTGAAAGAGTGGGGGAGGAAATCTCGTTATCGGAACGAAATAGCTTTCGTCTGTTCCAAACCATCAAAGGATTCCATCGCGCAATCTTCTACCAGACTCCCGAAACTACATACTATGCTCGGATGGAAGTGAACTCGCGAAACGATTTTGTCAAAGACACAGTGATTGAATATTCTTTGGCATATCTGATGATGCTCTCGGAGCAAGTGGACAACTTCGAGGAACTTATGATTGCGCGGCAGTACAAAATGGGCACGAGGAAGCCGTCGCTGCACGCACAGGGAGGTACACCTCTTGCTCTACAAGCAAAGACGGAGACGTCCAACGTTGCATTGAAAAAGGCTCCATCGGATTTCCTTCCTTTGGCCGCAAATGCGCCCGATATCGATCTTTGTTCGTACCCGGCCTTTGGCACGGGAGGAGGGATTGCCTGGTATTCTCCAGACTTTGGCGGATTGACTGCGGCATACGCGGCCATCGAGGACTTCTATCGCAATCAGGGATACAATGTGCCGCATCATGAGGCAAAAGTAAGCCTTGGTCATCTGTACTGGTACTCTCTTGAAGTCGGAATGTCGCCGGAGTATTCAGCCGTCGTTGAAGCAGCGAGAACCTCTGAAGATGGTCCGGTATTCAAGATGATATCGCTCTTTGGATTGTACAGGCCTCAGAAAAATGAACGACTCCCGTTCTGGTGGTATCTCGGGCTCGGAATAACCCGACAATATTTCAAGGTCGTTGAACGATACGGGAATCTCATTAGTCCGCTGCAGAATTACAAATACCTGGACGACATCATATCGGAGGGCGCCGGGATGGGATACATTCTCGAAGCGGGGATCGACATTCGTTTGAAGAGCATGGCTTCAATCAAAGCATCCTTTCGGTACCTGTTTACGCAAGATATCACCGCGGCCGCACGAGATGGACAAACAACAAAGGTCAACCTCAGTGCTCCGATGGTTGGCGTTCAAGTGATGTTCTATTTTTAGTTAAACCGATAGAGGAGATCAACAATGACTGGAAGATTTCAGTTGATAATGGTGGTCGTCATCTTTGTAGTTGGCTGTACCACAAGAGAGTCGATCACACGCCGTTCACAACTTGCTGACCCGTTGGAACTGGGTCCAATCAAGGTGCTGACGAAGGACACCACGTTGTACGAACTAACAACATATCGGTTGGTCGATAGTATCTTGGTTTGTTATGGAACTCTCAGGAAAGGGAGTCGCGGCGAGAGGTTTGTGGGCACACTCAATCTTACTGACATCGCTTATATTCAGGCTCAACACACAGGGTTCTTTCAGCAAATAGGTGCGGGCTTGCTGGTAGGTGCTTTTGTTGCGACGGCTGCAAGCTCGTTCGACGGTTCGGGGTTGACGGTGAAACCGACAGAGGCGTTTCACTACCCGGCTGGCGGAGGTATCGGAGGAGTGGGGTCGTGCCCGTATATTTACAGCTGGGATGGCAGCCGATACGCTCTTGAGGCTGAAGCGTTCGGCACGGCGCTGGGGAAATCGCTTGAATACCAGTCTTCACATCTCTTACCTTCTTTGCAGACAATGGAAGGAAATGTGAAGGTCCGCATTGCCAACGAGAGGCCGGAAACTCACTACGTTAATTATGTAAGCATGAATTCCGTTGAATGTGACGCGAAAGCGACACCGT
>CAYIBG010000286.1:0-2677 GCA_964361365.1 uncultured Ignavibacteriaceae bacterium
GAGCGGAATTCGATTTTCATTCGAAGACGGCAATTCGGTGACCAGGGACCACGATGTGTACCCGACAAGGTTTGAATCATACGAGAGAATACAGACCGCCCCCGCCTTCACAAGGCGAGAATAGACATCGTGAGAAACGATTGCAGGGACAAGGACGGCGGAACTTTCGACAGCGGTGGAGGCAAAATCTTGTTCGGACGCAACCAGAACGAGTTTTGCCCGCTTCGAGGCTGCCGAAGGTGAAAACCCGGCCAGCCATTCGTTCTTGATGAGACCCTGCAAAGATCGGGGACGTTCGACCTGGAGAGACCATTTCTGGTGAGAGAAGACAAGCCTTTCGGGATCCTGGATTATTTCAGCCTTGTAGCCGAAGGACTTGAGCTTAGCCTGTACATATCGGGCCGCTTTATCTCCCGATCCTGTTCCGCCCTGTCTATTCCCGAATGAAACCAGGTCCCGAACTGTCTGAACGAGCCGGGCCTGAGAGACTTCAGAAGAGAATCGCCTTTCTGCTTGCTGGGAATCAGCACTGGTGGAAAGGAAAGCGATGCCGAGGAGAAGAAAAGTTGTGCGAGAAAGGTTCACGGTATGCAGAAGAAAAAAAAGGGCCAGGTTTCAACCCGACCCTTCAACAGTCCATCACTCTGAATGTGAATTAGACGCCTTTGACTTTACCAGCCTTATCGTACATCAACGAGACAACCAGCCAGCTGATGGCGACGACTCCCAAGAGATAATACCAGCCGTTCACGGCGACGGTTGCAGTGGTGTGAACGCTGATCATTGCCCACAGAAGCGGAACCGACATGTATGTGTTGTGGCGCGATCGTTGGCCTACGAGGGCAACGACAGCAGCATCGGGGGCAGAGCCCTCTTTTACTGCCGCAAGGACCTTTTTTTGGCCCGGCCAAATGCGCATCCACACGTTTGCCGCCATAAGGGTTCCGAACATCATACCGATGTGGATCACGTATGCACGATAGCTGAAATGTGCAAAGTCGACCATCAGATACGCCACGAGAGCTATGATAACGAAGCCGACGGCACCGAAGACTCGTATGTCTTTTCCGAGATTCTTGGCCAACATGTCATACACCGGGAATATCAGAAATGTAACCGCCAGCATAACGTAACTCCATGTTCCCCAGCCGCCCATACCCATCTCAAACATCAGGCCGCCTTGGTAAAAAACGAGCGTCGCAAGAAGAATTCCCGTCACCCACGTATAGGCCGCACCCCATCGGAAGAAGTAAAGCGCCCGGGGGATCAACTCCGGGATAACTTTCTTTTTCGTCTCCGCATCCATCGTCCCTGCAAACGGAATGTTGACAAAGTTAAACCAGTAGAGCAACCCGATCCATAAAATTCCCGCTGCCACATGCAACCAGCGAAACAGCACACTGAGAAGTTCCATATAATCCATATATCCTCCTGTTGTATCCTTGTGGTGGAAGAATAAACTCCCTATCCGATATTGAGCATGAGTTTTGCCGCTTCGGACATCATGCCCGTACTCCAAATCGGGTCGAACACCAACTCTACCATGACATTCTTGACTCCGGACACCTGCTGCGTTTTGACCTTCACGTCGTTCGCGATCATGGGACCCATCCCGCAACCCGGCGCCGTGAGCGTCATTTTCACAAACACGTTTGCTTCTCCCGGTATTTCCTCGTCGAAGTTCAAGTCATACACCAGCCCCAGGTCGACGATATTCACGGGGATCTCAGGGTCATAGCATTGCATCAGCGCCTCCCACACACGGCGCTCAAGCTCGGTCTTCGCGATGACCTCGCGACTGCCGACGGCGATCTTGTCTTCCCTGGCTTCTGGTTGCTTCATCGGAAGCATGCTTCACACTCCAAACGAATTCCCGCATCCGCAACTTTTGACGGCTTGCGGATTGTTGAACACGAACCCGCGTCCGTTCAACCCATCATTAAAGTCGAGAGTTATGCCCGACAGATAGAGCAGGCTTTTGGAGTCCACATTCACCGTGAGCCCCTCAAGCTCGAACGTCTTGTCACCCTCCCGCGGCTTTTCATCGAACGCCAGCACGTAGGACATGCCGGAACAACCTCCGCCTTTCACGCCTAGCCGCAGGGCAAAATTCTCGGGAATCTTGTTATCGGTCTTGATTTTTCTGACTTCCTGGGCCGCCCGCGGCGTGATGACAATTTCTTCGGGTTTGGTTTGAACGATGACTTCGCTCATAGCTGACTCCTTTGTGTTATTCCGTTGTGACTGTCGATTTCGTTTCTTTTGTATTCAACGCCTTATGCATGGTATGCCAGGCGAGGATGGCGCACTTCACTCTCGCGGGAAATTCGCTCACGCCTGAGAAGACAGCCAGCTTTCCGATGTCGTCCAGCGACCCCGTATAGGAACCGGTGACCAATTTATGAAAAATGTCGAAAAGCTGCTCGGCCTCCGCTTTGCTTTTCCCTTTCACGCTCGATGCCATGACGGAAGCAGAAGCCTTGGAAATAGCGCAACCCGAACCGACAAAACTTACGTCCGCAACCGAATCGCCGTTCATTTTCATGAAAACCGTGTAATGATCGCCGCACAAAGGATTGTAGGCCTCGATTTCCCTGTCGGCGTCCTCCATTCGGCGAAAATTTCTCGGATTCCTGTTGTGGTCGAGAATGATCTCCTGGTAAAGCGACTTCACGTC
>CAYIBG010000287.1:0-2661 GCA_964361365.1 uncultured Ignavibacteriaceae bacterium
ACACCACCATCGATGCCACGGAATCGCTTCCCTGGATATTCGAAATATCAAAGCACTCGATTCTGCGCGGAGGTGACGCCATCCGCAAATCTCGCTGAAGAGCTTGCACCGAATGAGGAATGTAGTCACCCCGTTTGAGCCTCTGGACTTCAAGCTCGTCGACCCAAAACTGGGCGTTGTTTCTGACCATGCCAACAAGTTTTGCCTTATCGCCTGTTTTCGGTGTTTCGATTCTTATTTCACTCTTGCGGCGGTTCTCAAGCCATTGTTGCAGGAGTTCCACGGAATCCGGCGAAGCGGAAAGTGTCAATTCCGTCGGTATATCCTCTGAGTCTAAGTAGTACCTCCCGAGCAGGTTTTCCAGAATTTCACCTTCGCTCCTTTCTTCCACATTGGAAAGATAGAAGTGCTGGTTTCCGACCACTTTGCCCTCCCGTACGATGAAAACGACTCCGCAGGCATCGTTTCCTTTCGAGGCAATCGCCCAGATATCCCTGTCGACCTCCCTCGTGCCGACAACTTTTTGTCTCTCGTTGTAGACCTCGAGAGCACGTTTTCTGTCCCTGAGCCCGGCAGCTTTTTCGTACTTGAGCCCTTCTGACAGAAGGTCCATCTCCTTTCCGAGGGAGTCCACGAGGGAATCTGTTTTACCCCGAAGGACGAGCGATACTTCTGAAATCATGCGGCCATAATGCTCACGAGAAACGAGAGCCTCGCATGGCCCCTCGCACTTTTTAATGTGATAATCCAAGCAGAGCTTGAATTTGCCTGCTTTGATGCTTTCCTCGGTCAAATCATAATTACAGCTGCGTATCATGAAAATGCTGCGCACGGTCTTCAGCGCAAAACGCATCGTTTTGACGTCCGTATACGGGCCGAAGTATTTTGACCCGCTTCCAACTTTTTTCCTGGTGACAAAAACTCGGGGAAACGGTTCGTTCGTAATGACGATGTAAGGGTAGCTTTTATCGTCTTTCAGGATGACGTTGTAGCGCGGTTTGAACTTCTTGATGAGGTTTGCTTCAAGGATGAGCGCTTCAACTTCCGTATCCGTCACCGCAAGCTCGACGTCGTCTATTTTCGAGACGAGGGCATCGAGTTTGGGGTCGGCAGAACGAGACTTTTGTCCGCCAGAGGCGGATCCGCCTTTGGCGGAGAAGTATTGCCTGACGCGGGCCCGAAGATTCTGCGCCTTCCCTACGTAAATAACCTTCCCTTCGGAGTTCTTAAATTGGTAAACGCCGGGTTTGTTCGGGAGAGAGTCTAATTTTTCCTGAAGCTGTAGGTCCTGTGCAGAGTAGGAGATGGTGGGTTCATTCATCGCCCCTGCTCACCTGCCTGCCGGCAGGCAGGCGTTGTTGGCTTATTTCAATAAGGACGCTGTTGGTCGATTTCGGATGAACAAAAGCAACGTCATAGCCTCCCGCACCCGGTCGTGGCCGCTCATCGACGAGCTGGAATCCGAGAGTTCTGAGCCGCTCCAATTCCTGACTGATATTCTCCACAATAAATGAAACGTGGTGAACTCCCTCGCCTCTTTTCTCGATAAACTTGGCAATCGACGAATCGGGTGACGTTGCCTGCAACAGCTCAATGGCACAGTCCTGAAAATGGAACATTGCCGTTTTGACTTTTTGATCCCGTACTTCCTCAAAATCGGCCGGCGGCTTGCCAAACAGTTTCTCGAATAACTCGACAGTGCTCTTGAGGTCGTTCACCGCAACACCGATATGAGCGATTTTCCGGAACATCGTTAACGACGCGATTTTGCCGGTTTCAAAAATTTTCCCAATCCTGGAGCGTTCGCGCTCAAAATCCCAATCAACACCATGGAAGCTCCGAGAAGTATCTCCTTCTCCAGCTCTTCAGAAAGCATATACGAACCCATGAATATGGCGATCACCGGCGTTACGAAAGCCGTGAAAGACAGCAGGACAGCCTGGACGTGTTTCACCAGCCAGAAATACGTCACGAAAGTTACGACCGTTCCAAACGTAGCAAGATACAGGAGCGAACTGATGGAGTAAGTGCCGAAATACGCGTTCTTCACGTCTTCAATACTCAGACTCGCGGTAAGCAGCGTGACCGCGCCGAGGAACATGGCAACAAGGTTGAGAGCTACCGGGCTGTACGGCTTTCCGTGTTTTTTTAAGGTGACCAGCGTAAATGCCTGAAGCAGAGCACTCACGAGAATCGCGAGCATTCCCACGATAGAATATCTGCCGGTCAGATTTATTTGGTTTGAAAAAATCATGACGATACCCAAAAACCCCATGGACATTCCGACACCTTTGGCAAAAGTGACTCGCTCCCCCGGTAGCCTCAGATGGGAAAACAATGCCACCCAAAATGGGTAAGTTGCAAAGAGGATCGATGATAACCCGGTCGGTACATTTTTTTGGCCCAGGTAAATGAGGCTGTAGGGAATACTGAAGTTGTTGAAGCTGATAATCAAACACAGTTTCCAGAATTGTTTGTCGCGTGGTATTCGATCATCCTGCAAAACCAGCATCAGCACCAGGATGGCGCTCGATATGAAGAACCGAAGAGACGCTGCGAGAAGCGGCGGAACTGTTGTGACGCCGACTTTGAGAGCGAGCCAAGTCGACCCCCAGATTAAGCACACCACAATCATTCCAATGGAAATGGCCGACCGTCCCG
>CAYIBG010000288.1:0-2650 GCA_964361365.1 uncultured Ignavibacteriaceae bacterium
GTGACCGCCAAGCCTTTGAGAGCAGTGCTGTATTGAATCTGTGTGAGCGACTCCTGGTCCGCGAGACCCAAATCCAGCGGCCGATCCTGAGGCGTGCCCAGGCTCTGCTCGACCAGATATTTTGTCGGCCCCTTGCGTTCCTCATTCATCACGCATACGATGTGCATTTCTTCCCTCGCACGAGTGAAGGCCACGTACAGCTTGTTCAATGCATCCGCCTGTTGGACGAGGAGCTTTTCGGCATGCACGGACGAAAGCGTTTCACTTTTTTCACTGATCTTCTCCGTCAAAGAGAGAAGCCGGACACTTTCTTCGCTTTCATCCAGGTGTGGATCCCGCACACGCACTTCCCTGTCCCGCAGGAAAACGAGAACGACAGGGGAATCCAAGCCTTTTGCCTTGTGGATGGTCATCACTCTCACAGCATTGGTGCCTTCGGGTGCTTCCATTTTCCACCGGTCAGTCTCATCCCGCTCCTCTGCGTATTCCAGGAATTCTTTCAGATTGTTGTTCCCTTCCTGTTCGAAATCTCGAACGGCTTCGAGAAACTTCACATGCGCAGCTTCCTCATTATGGAACAGTGTAAAAACATGAAATCGTTTATACGCCTCCGAGACCAGGTCATACAGCGGCAAATATCCTACAGAGTTAAACAACGGTTCAAACAATTCCATCCAGATTTTCTTGTACCGATCCTGAACAATCCTGTAGAGCGGAGCCGGGCGGGCGGCACGATGAACCTCAAAGAGCAGGAGCCGGATTTCTGCCATGAGTGAGCCCTGTGAGAACGACTTCGCTCTCTGCTGAAAGATATCGCTCAAAAGAAACGTTGCAAACGCGAGGTCATCAACCGGAGAATCCAGGAATCTCAAAAGTGCGATGATCTCGCCGACGGATTTCCTTCTGCGGACGTCAAGATTGCTGTATGAAATAAACGGGATGGGCGGCTTGTGCTCGTTAAGCCATGAGCTGATCATGATCACGTCGTTGTTTTCGGGTGTCAGGATGGCGATGTCGCAATACTTATAGCCTCGGTTCAGGGAATCGTCGATGCTTTCAAGAAGTTTTGACCGATCCGGTCGCGTTTCGGCATCGTGCGGAACAAGCTGGACCCTGACATATCCTTTGCCCTGCCGTTCCTTTGGAACTCGCTGGTCGACGTCGGAGAGGTCGCTCAGCTTTGCCGCCTCTGCGTATTCCGACATCGGGATGGTGATACAGAAAAACTGCCGGTTGAATTCCACGATGTTGCCGGCGCTCCGGTAATTCCAGCGAAGGTCTTGAGAGGCAGGTTGGACCGAGCCGAATTCGCCTCCGCGGGCAAGGTTTTTCATAATCCGCCAGTCGGCTCCGCGAAACCCGTAAATGGACTGCTTGGTGTCCCCGACAACGAACAGCGAACCGTCTTTCGAAAGAGTCTCTTCGATCAACGGCTTGAGGTTATACCACTGGACGGGAGAAGTATCCTGGAATTCATCCACCAGAAAATGATGAACGGATTCGCCGAGCTTGTAATAGATCTCCGGCACCATGCTTTGCGTCAGGTTGTCCTTGAGTTTCCGGTGAATCTCATCGAGAAGGAGGGCATTCTCCCGGCGCGAGATTTGCCCGATATGGCCGTCCAGCAACTCCATGGTCTTCGCGTACGGATAGAACCGGGTTTGCGAGAACACATCTGCATACTGAGCGAGCAATTGGTAAAACAGTTTTGTTTCCGCGTCGATACTCGGTCCATGCGTTTGCACTGCGGCCTGCTGCTTCATCGAAGGTTTGTTGTACGGCCTGTCTTTTTTTGTTCGTTCAAGCAAAGCTTCGACGTTTCCACGCTTTGATTCTGTCAAGTCGTTCTGAAAATTTCGACTGACTGTCAGTCCTGATCGATCCAGCACTTTTTGCAGAGCATGGCCTTGCTCTTCGATTTTGACGGCGAGGGCGGAGAGCTCCGCCGAACGGTCATCCATGACAAGCGGTTTCGTCAGCATCCTGAGCGTGTGGTAGAGTTTCTGGCATTCCCTCAGCATGTTGTTGTACGGATTCCAGAGAAAACGGTGTTGCGCAAACCTGGTTTGTTCGATGAGCAAAACGAGTTTTTTCACAAGCTCAGCGTGCAGCGTCTGGGCTTTTGCGTCATGTGTAAACTCGGCAAGTGCCTCCGCGAGGGGTTTGTCTGAACTGAACAGGATGTCGGTGGACTGGGCGTAGCCGAACTCCAGAGCCGTCGACTGGAATACCGAGATGAGGAAGCTGTCGATCGTGCGCACTTGAAAATCAGAAAAACGCTCGAGGATCATGTCCAGCACGAGATCCGCACGGTCGCGGAGTTCCTGCCCCCGCATTCCCACGAGGTCTTCGATCTCGGAGGGAACCTCACCTTTTCCAAGCACGATGGCCTTGAGGTATTTCAGCACGCGCTGCTTCATCTCGGCAGCGGCGTTGTTCGTGAACGTGATGGCGAGGATGTTTCTGAGGTCGTTATGTGGAATGCGTTTGGAAAGGAGGAGCTGCAGGTATCTCAGCGTGAGTGTGCGGGTTTTTCCAGAGCCCGCCGAAGCCGTCACAACGGTGAGGTCGGGAAGATGTAATTCAGTATCGGGTGCGAGAATAGTCGACATGAAAAAAACTTCTAAGGCAAGCTTAAGCTATTGAGAGA
>CAYIBG010000289.1:0-2639 GCA_964361365.1 uncultured Ignavibacteriaceae bacterium
CTTCACCGACGGATTTCATTTGCACGCCAAGCGTATCGTCGACTCCCTTGAATTTCTCAAAGTCCCAGCGGGGAATCTTGACGACGCAGTAGTCGATGGTAGGCTCAAAGGAGGCGGGCGTGAGCTTTGTAATGTCGTTCGGGATTTCATCCAGGGTATATCCGACGGCCAGTTTCGCGGCGATTTTTGCGATGGGATAACCGGTTGCCTTGGAGGCCAGCGCCGAGGAGCGGGAGACTCTCGGATTCATTTCGATAATGAGCATGCGGCCTGTTACCGGGTTTATGGCGAACTGAATATTCGAGCCGCCTGTTTCAACGCCAATTTCCCGTATGATCTTCTTCGCCGCGTCGCGCATCGTCTGGTATTCTTTGTCCGTCAATGTCTGCGCAGGAGCCACGGTAATGGAGTCGCCCGTGTGCACACCCATCGGGTCGAAGTTTTCAATCGAACAAATGATGACGACATTGTCTTTCAGGTCACGCATGACCTCTAATTCGTACTCTTTCCACCCGATTACCGATTCCTCGATAAGTACCTGGTTCATGGGACTGCTGGTGAGCCCGTGCATGACTTTCTCGCGGAATTCCTGGCTATTGTAGGCCGTCCCGCCGCCTGTGCCGCCCAGTGTGAAGGATGGACGGATAATGATGGGAAAGCCGATGGCCTCCACGATCTTCATCGCCTCTTCATACGAACGGACAAAACCGCCCCTTGCGGTTTGAAGCCCAATTCGATTCATCGATACCTGAAACAGCTCGCGGTCCTCTGCTTTTTTGATGGCTTCCAACTTCGCGCCAATCAGCTCGACATTGTACTTCTTAAGAACTCCGCTATCCGCCAACGCCACCGCCGTGTTGAGAGCTGTCTGCCCCCCCATCGTCGGCAGAATGACATCAGGGCGCTCTTTTTCAATGATCTTTTCGACAAACTCCGGCGTGATCGGCTCGATGTACGTCGCATCGGCAAGTTCCGGATCCGTCATGATCGTGGCAGGGTTGCTGTTGATCAGGATGATCCGATATCCTTCCTGCCGCAGGACTTTGCAAGCTTGCGTTCCGGAATAGTCGAATTCGCAGGCCTGGCCGATGACGATTGGTCCCGACCCGATGATCAGGATGGATTTTATGTCGGTTCTTTTGGGCATCCCGGGGATTTAGCTGGAAATGGAGCTCAGGAAGATACAGAAAAAACTCTCACCTCGCCAGAAAAACATTCGACTTGCTTCCACATGGACAAAAAAAATCCCGTTCTGAAATGAACGGGATTTCTCATGAGACTTGACCGGGACTTATTTTGTGTCCAGAAACTTCTTGAGCGTTTTCTCCAGATTCTCACCGCGCAGGTCGCCTTCCATGGCGAGTATCTTCCCCGTGTTTCCGTCGACGAGGATCGGCCGTGGAATGCCAATGACTTCGAACTGCTTCGAGGTTTCGTTCTCAAACCCTTTTTCTACAAACACATGCGACCAGGGCATCTTCCATTTATCCTTGCGAAATTTGGCTACATCGTCCACTTTTGGGTCGAACGACAAGCTGAGAATTTCGAAGTTTTGGGGTTTGAATCGCTCGTACGCTTTGTGCAGGTTTTCCATCTCGGCAATGCACGGGCCGCACCACACGGCCCAGAAATCGATCAAAAGAGTCTTTCCTCGAAACGACGTTTCGGAGAACGTCGTCTTCGGGTCGTCAAGGGAGACAAAGGAGAATTTCGGTACTGTCTTTCCCACCTCGATGTTACTTTCGAGCGAGATACGTTCCTTTGCCATTTTGGCCATGGGCGTATCGCCGAATCGCTCCATGAGGATATTGTAATACTTTTTGAGGTTTTCCTTGTCATTCCTGAACTTGGCGGACATCACTTCATTGAAAACCACGTTGGCAAGCCATTCTTTTTCAGGCTGCTTTTCAATAACCGCGCTAAAATACTCGTCGAACTTCCCTGGCTCTCCGGAGAGCTTTGCCGCAATGCTGATTGCAAAAGGATTCAACGGCCACAAAGGTGAATCCGGGGGAATCTCGTTTAAGGCCATTTTCCCGTACTCCGTTTCGAGTTTTGCTCCCATCTGGTTCAGCTGCAAGTAGCAAATGAGAAGCATTTGACGAAGCAAGGGATCCTTTTCCGTTCGAATACTCGATGCCAGCGATGAAACTTCCTTCGACCAATCATACTTGAAGTCCTTCATATCCTTGCCGGACGCCCGATAGGCGGCAATTGCCTGGGTGAAGAGCTGTCCGCGGTGGGTCATTTCTCCGAAGAGAATTGCAAGTCCTTGTCTCCGTTTGTCTCCGTCGGTGAACCGGACCTGGGGCTTGGATTCGTTTCGCACGAGCCGCTTCGGGTCGAAGACGATCGTCGCTTTTCCGTCTTTCGGTGTCACAACGGATTGATAGTCTCCTCCGTTGTCATATTCGAAAGCTTCAGACTGGGTTCCGTTGACACTCCGTTGCGTGGCTTCGGCCTGCCAGATCTGATACTTGAACTTTTCAGCTTTCGTCTCGAACTCTGCCTGGTACGTGCCGTTTTCCAGTTTGGTCATCGGTTTGGCGCTTCCAAAATCGAAGTTGTTAAAGTCCCCGATGATCTTGACATCTTTCAGCTCGTCAACGTACTTGTATGTGCTCATACGCGCCTCAAGA
>CAYIBG010000290.1:0-2596 GCA_964361365.1 uncultured Ignavibacteriaceae bacterium
ACGACGCTCTTCCGATCTAAAGGCGGATCCGCCTCCGGCGGAAAAATCCGACGGAATGACAATCCTTATTTAAGACAATGTCTCCTCGTTCTGACGGTCAACGTTTTTGTCTGGACAAGTGTATGGGCCCAGTGGACTTCGATCGGCGACGTGACAGCCGTGGAGAAAACAGGCGACGGCATTATTCTTTCCGCACCGCCTGCAAAAGTTCAGATTACAGTTTTGGATCAATCGGTGATACGCGTTCGAATGGATCAGGATGGCCAATTCGCGCAAGACAGGTCATGGGCTGTGATGAAAACGGATTTAGGCTTGCGAACCTTCACTGTCGATGATGCAGGCGGAGAAGTTGTCCTGAAAACCTCAAAACTCACGCTTTGCGTGACGAAAAACCCATGCAGGCTCGCCTTCTATGATGCACAAGGGAACCTCATCAATCAGGATGATCGGGGGAAGGGGATGGCGTGGTCGGGGAACCAGGTGGGGGTGTGGAAAACAATGCCCTTGGACGAACAGTATTTCGGGTTCGGCGAGAAGGCGGGAGCCTTGAATCGCAAATGGAAAACCATGTCCATGTGGAACACCGACATTCCTGCTTACAGAGCCGACACAGATCCGCTGTACGAAACAATTCCGTTCTTTTACGGGACTCGCAAAGGCAAAACCCACGGCATCTTTTTCGATAACACTTATTACTCGACGTTCAACATGGGGAAGGAGCATCAGGAACAATACTCGTTTGGAGCCGTTGACGGCGAGCTCAACTATTATTTCATCTACGGTCCCGAGCCCAAAGCGGTGCTGAGGCAATTCTCTGAGCTGGTGGGGAAGATGCCCCTTCCTCCTAAATGGGCTGTCGCATACCAGCAATGCCGATACAGCTATTATCCAGAATCCCGCGTACGCGAGATTGCCAGAACGTTCAGAGAGAAGAAAATCCCGTGCGACGTGATTTATCTGGATATCCACTACATGGATGAATACCGATGCTTCACATGGGACAAGAAGCGATTTCCGAACCCGAAGAAAATGATCGATGACCTTGCCAAAGATGGCTTCAAGGTTGTTGTCATCATCGACCCTGGAATCAAGAACGAACCGGGCTACTGGGTGTATGATGAAGGCGTGAGGGGAGATTACTTTGCAAAATGGCCGGATGGAAGGAACTACGTGGGCAAAGTTTGGCCGGGTGATTGTGTTTTTCCTGATTTCACAAAAACCGAGGCACGCGACTGGTGGGGAACGCTGTACAAAGGCCTGCTCGACGACGGTGTGAAGGGATTCTGGAACGACATGAATGAACCGGCCGTATTTGACGTGCCGATGAAGACATTTGACCTGAGCGTGATGCACGATGACATGGGGCAGAAAACCGACCATCGGAAGAATCATAACGTGTACGGCATGCAGATGGCGCGTGGGACATTCGAAGGCGTGTCAAAGCTTCGGCCAAACGAGCGTCCTTTTGTGTTGACTCGGGCTAACTACGCAGGCGGGAATAGGTACGCGGCGGCATGGACAGGCGACAACATCAGCAGCTGGGAGCACCTGGAAATGGCCGTGCCGATGTGTTTGAACCTGAGCATCTCGGGTCAGCCATTCGTAGGAACGGATATCGGCGGGTTTGTGGGGAGCCCGAGCGGGGAGTTGTATGCGAGGTGGCTGCAGCTCGGCGCATTTACTCCTTTGATGCGGACGCACACGGAAATCGGCAGCGCAGACCAGGAGCCGTGGTCCTACGGAGCGAAGTACGAGGCGATCAACAAGAAATCCATCGAACTGCGATATCGGCTTCTTCCGTATGTGTACACCCAATTTTATCTCGCTTCAACAACAGGCATCGCCATTATGCGTCCGATGTTTTTCGATTTTCCCGATGACGAAACCGCTTACTGGACGGACAGGCAGTTTATGTTTGGTGATGCTCTGCTTGTGGCTCCTGTGCTTGAACCCGGAAAAACGACAAAGGGCGTTTACCTGCCCAAAGGCGACTGGTTTAACTACTGGACGGGAGAGAAGCTCGCTGGCCCCAAATGGATCACGGCGGATGCTCCGCTTGACCGGATTCCTCTTTTCGCGAAAGGTGGGGCCATCATTCCGACGCAACAGGTTCTGCAGCACTCGGACCAGACATTAACAGAACCGTTGACCTTCGAGATTTATCCAACGAGTGAAGCAACGAGCGTCGTCTATGAGGACGATGGAAAGAGTCTGGGCTATGTGCAGGGAGAATATTTGCAAAGGACAATACTCTTGAAAAACTCTGTCAAATCAATAGAGGTTATCGTTTCGGCACCCCAGGGAAACTACAGGCCGTCGAAGAGAACGCTTTTGTTGAAGCTCAACGACGCTCAGAAGCAGCCTTCCTCCATCACCATGAACGACAAACTACTTCCACGCACAACCGTCAGCAAGGGGACTGGCTGGCGTTTTGACGCAAAGGACAAAACGCTTTGGATTTCGTTCGAAGATGGGTTCAAAGAGCAAAAGGTCGCGATAGTCCGATAGTTACGACTTAGAAACGCTCAACCCGACCATCTCAAAACAGCACAAACTTTCCCTCTCCTCTTAGGAGAGGGTACCTGCCTGCCGGCAG
>CAYIBG010000291.1:0-2583 GCA_964361365.1 uncultured Ignavibacteriaceae bacterium
TGCTCAGCAAGATGTATAACTCGAAGGAACTCGACGTTGACGCCATCATCGGGGAGTACCAGGAATTCGACCAGAAGATCGACGAGTATATCACGGATACTTCATTGTATCTGAACGAAGCGATTCGCAAAAAGAAAAAAATCCTGGCTGAAGGCGCTCAGGGAGCGCTTCTCGACGTTGACCACGGGACATACCCGTTTGTGACCTCTTCGAGTCCGACGAGCGGTGGAGCCTGCACGGGGCTCGGAATTCCACCCACAGCCGTCAGCTCTATTATAGGCGTCGTCAAGGCGTACTCGACACGTGTCGGCAACGGACCCTTCCCCACCGAGCTGAGCGACGAAACCGGCAACAGGTTGCGTAAAATAGGCGGTGAATACGGCGCAACAACCGGCAGACCCCGGCGGTGCGGCTGGCTGGACCTTGTCAGCTTGGAATACTCAATCCGTGTCAACGGTATTACAAGGATTGCGGTCACAAAACTGGATGTTCTGGATGATTTCGCGGAAATCAAAGTGTGCACGGGTTACAAAGTGAACGGCAAGATGTTGAAGCAATTCCCGACTGATGTTCAAACTCTGGATGTTGTAGAACCAGTTTACAAATCGTTTGAGGGCTGGGTCAGCAAGACTTCGGCGGTTAAGAAGTATTCGGGACTCCCCCGCCAGGCAAGAAAATATCTCGAAGCGATACAAAAGCTGCTCAAGACGGATATCTGGATGGTTTCTGTCGGAGCCCGTAGAGATCAGACATTGGTCGTTCGGTAGAAATCCGGTTGATGGACTCATGAAATCCACTCTTTCCAGCGCGATGCCCGCCTCTGGGAAGCTCAAAATCTTCCTCCTCGTTTTCGCCTTCCTCATCATTGCGGGAACGCTCTTTTACACGCACGAGATCGTTCAACAGCTGGAAATGAAGGAACGTGAAGTCGCGAACCTGTATGCGAAATCGCTCGGCTTCATCGCAAACGCAAAAGAAGGCCAGGGAGACTACAGTTTCGTTTTCAACGAGATCATCCTTGCAATCGATTTTCCTATCATTGAAACCGACGCGACAAATCAGCTGGTGAAAGCCTTCAGGAACCTGCCCGTCGATTCTTCTAGGTTCACGCGAGATGAGCTGCAGAGGTTCTTCCTCGGAAAGATCGCCGAGATGGATGAATTCCACGCACCGATCAAGGTGGCATTTCAGGATACGATCGTTCTTAGCTACGTGCACTACGGAGAATCCCCGCTCATCACACAGTTGCGCAGGCTCCCGTTTTTCGAACTTGCCATTGTAGCCCTTTTCATACTGATTGCGTACATCAGCTTCAGTTATGTAAAACGCAGCGAGCAGAGCAATATCTGGGTTGGAATGGCCCGCGAAACAGCCCACCAACTCGGCACGCCGATTTCCAGCATGATGGGTTGGGTTGAACTTCTGAAAGATCAGTCCGGCGATGATTCGAGAATGTCGGAAACGATCAACGATATGCAAAACGACCTTCTGCGCCTCCAAAAAATAGCCGACCGGTTCTCGAAAATCGGCTCCAAACCGGACTTGAAAGAGGAAAACCTGAAGGACGTTATCGAAAAAGTAATCCAGTACTTCGAGCGGCGAATTCCTCACACGGGCAAGAAAGTGGCGATTTCAATCGAGAACGGTTCGACGGTGTCCATCCCAATCAACCGGGAATTGTTTGAATGGGTGATCGAGAACCTCACCAAGAACGCTCTCGATGCGATTGAAAACGGCGTGGGCAAAATCTCCTTCTCCATCACCGACCGGGGCGACCACGTGCTGATTGATGTCTCGGATACGGGGAAAGGCATCGACCTGAAACACCGCAATGAAGTTTTTCGGCCCGGTTTCTCGACGAAGAAACGCGGTTGGGGACTCGGCCTCAGCCTATCGAAGCGAATCGTCGAAACGTACCACAAGGGCAAACTCTATGTCAAGGAAAGTAGACCCGGCTTCGGCACGACATTCCGAATTCGATTGAACAAATAAACGAGATGAACATGCCCAAAAGACTAGCGACAATCATCTTCTTACTGTTCTTGGCCTTTGAGCTTTCTTCTTCCCAGGGGATAACGGGTCAGGAACTTCTCAATCACGTCAAGCGAATTGAGGGAAAATCGCCTGCGGACAGAAAGGCTTACATCAAGGATCAGCTGAGAAGGTTGAAAGTCCGGTTTCAAACAATGCCGTTTAGGTCGTTCATTCCGTTGCGGGATACCACCGTGACCGGTGAGAACATCATCGTGCCGATGGGCAAAGGAAAGAAGAAAATTGTCGTCGGGGCGCATTCCGACGCAGTTCCGCTTTCCCCCGGGGCCAATGACAATGGCGGGGGCGTGGCCGTAGTGCTCGGACTCATCAAGTCGCTCGCCGACTATCCATGGAAATACACTGTCGATTTCTGTTTCTTCGACCAGGAAGAGGTGGGGCTCATCGGGTCGAAGGAATACGTCAAGAAATACAAAGACAAGGAAAACCACCTGGCCATGATCAACCTTGACGTGGAAGGAACCGGTGAGGAGCTCTATGTCGGGCCGGTAGGCGGGGGAGACGATGACATGATTATGCCTCTTGTCCGTA
>CAYIBG010000292.1:0-2579 GCA_964361365.1 uncultured Ignavibacteriaceae bacterium
GCATGGTCGATCGTCGTGTGATTGTCGATATGCTGGCTGCCCGTGCCAAGGTACAAACCATTGATCGTTGCCTCGGCTCCTTCGCCGTCCAGGACGGCCATGATGTTGTTTCGAACAAATCCGCCGCCAAACGTGATAGCGTTCGAGATAAAGTTGCTGTTCCGCTGCTGGTGCACGTGCATGCTCGAGACGTGAAAAGCCTCCAGGCTATCCTGCTGGACCTTATCGAGCTCAACGACGGCGTTTTCCCCCAGGGCAGCCTCAACGACAACATTGGTAAAGTAAGTTTTGGCTGACAAGTGTACATGGCTTTCCACAAGAGCAGCCTGGCTCGATTTCCCGGCCACGATCAATACTCTCGGATATGAAACAAACTCTCCATCCCCGGTTGATACAAACATGAGATGAATCGGCGTGTCAAGAATAACGCCGTCGGGGATATGGACAAACAGTCCGTCCACCAGAAACGCTGTGCTCAGAGCGGTAAACGCATCGTCGCCATGCTTCGCATATTGAGCGAGGTGTCTTTCAACCAACCCTGCATCGTGCTTCACAGCATCAGCGATACTCCCCATCTTTACGCCGGCCGGTAATTTGCCAACAGATGAAAGTTCTTTCGAGTAATGCCCGTTCACACAAACAAGGATGTGCGCTTTCGGAATGTTGAGCGTGAACGATTTGATGTCCGACGCTTTTAATCCTACCGCCGAACCGCTGCGAACCGGGTTGAAGTGACGCTGGGTAAGCGACTTCACGTCTGTGTATTTCCATTCCTCGTGTTTCGTGGTCGGGAATCCTAGCTCGGCGAAACGCGAGAGAGCATCCTTGCGAATTTTGTGTAACGATGAGGAAGCTGTTCCGTTGAGGTTTTTCTCCAGATCAATGAAATCGGCAAGATACCGGTCTTTTCCGGAATCGTTGGACGTGAGGCTCATACTTGCTTTTCTTGTTTCAACCATTCATTACACCGTCACTTCCGATTCTTCCTTGACCCAATCGTAACCTTTCTCTTCCAGCTGCAGAGCGAGTTCCTTTCCTCCGGACCGAACGATGCGTCCGTTGAGGAGAACATGCACGTGGTCTGGAACAACGTAACTGAGAATTCTCTGGTAATGAGTCACAAGGATGACCGCATTGCTTTTGCTCCGAAACTTGTTGATGCCATCGGCCACAATCCGCAGTGCGTCAATATCGAGCCCGGAGTCCGTTTCATCCAGGATGGCAAGCTTCGGCTCCAGCACAGCCATCTGAAAAATTTCATTCCGTTTCTTTTCTCCGCCGGAAAAACCCTGATTCACCGGTCGATTCAGGAGAGTCTCGTCCATGTTCACAGACTTCGCCTTCTCCTTGATGAGCTTCAGGAATTCCATGGCATCGAGTTCCTCGAGTCCATGATGCTTCCGAACGGCGTTGAGTCCGGATTTGAGAAAATATGCGTTGCTCACGCCAGGAATCTCAACGGGATATTGGAATGCCATAAAAACGCCTTCTCGGGCGCGCTCATCAGGATCCATGTCCAGCAAGTCCTTGCCCTGATAACGTATTTCTCCCTGGCTCACAGAATATGACTCGCGGCCGGCAAGCACCTGTGCCAACGTGCTTTTCCCCGACCCGTTTGGGCCCATGATGGCATGAACCTCTCCCACGTTCACTTTGAGGTCGATGCCTTTGAGGATTTTCTTTCCTTCGATTTCAGCGTGTAGATTTACGATTTCAAGCATTGAATTTGTTTCCTTTTCCATTGTGATGCTTTATCCAACACTTCCTTCCAAACTGATACTGAGCAGCTTTTGAGCCTCAACGGCGAACTCCATCGGCAGCTCTCGAAACACTTCCTTGCAGAACCCGTTGACAATCATGTTCACGGCGTCTTCCGTTGAAATACCGCGCTGCTTGCAGTAGAAAATCTGGTCTTCTCCAATTTTCGAGGTGGAGGCTTCGTGTTCGATTCTGGCGGTGCTGTTTTTGACTTCCATGTATGGGAACGTATGGGCTCCGCACTGGTCGCCGATCAGCAACGAATCGCACTGAGAAAAATTCCTGGCACCGACAGCCTTTTTGCTGATCTTGATCAACCCGCGATAAGAATTCTGGCCGTGACCCGCGGAGATGCCTTTCGAGACAACGGTGCTGCGAGTATTCTTCCCTAAATGAATCATCTTCGTGCCCGTATCGGCCTGCTGGTAGTTGTTTGTGACAGCGACTGAATAAAACTCGCCGACCGAATTATCGCCTTGCAGAATGCAGCCAGGATACTTCCAGGTAATGGCGGCACCCGTTTCAACCTGGGTCCATGTGATTTTCGAGTTCTTCCCCTGACATTTTCCCCGTTTCGTGACAAAGTTGTAGATACCGCCCTTCCCCTCCTTGTCGCCAGGATACCAGTTCTGAATCGTCGAATACTTGATCGTTGCGTTGTCGAGTGCGACAAGTTCCACAACAGCCGCATGCAGCTGGTTCTCGTCACGCATGGGAGCAGTGCATCCTTCCAGGTAGCTGACGGTTGCGCCTTCGTCGGCCACGATCAGAGTCCGCTCAAACTGTCCAGTCTCCTTGGCATTGATGCGGAAATATGTGGA
>CAYIBG010000293.1:0-2575 GCA_964361365.1 uncultured Ignavibacteriaceae bacterium
ACTCTATCCCGTACGATCTCCTTTTGCCAACCGTGAGGAACCTGTCGGACCAGAAAGTTTGGTCGGCAGAACGGATAAACCGCTCTTCGACGGCCACGCTGGAATAATCCTTGTAGTAGGTCTCCAGGCTGAGCTTCAAACCTTCATCCAGAATGTGCTCCAGCGACAAGACAGCATGATTGGATCTCATGTTTTCCAGCCCCTTGTTGTATCCGATATCCCGCCGGTCGCCATAAAACGGCAGCGGGTGGGTTTGGTAATACTGGCCCGCAGAGATGGTCGCTTTGGTAAGCGGTGAGAAGTGGTAAGAAAGGCTGAACCGTGGAGAAAAGTTTCCTTGTCCCGAGTATGTGAAATGATCATACCGAACTCCCAACGTTAGCTTCAGGTCGGATGACAGGGAAATCCTGTCGCTCGCGTAAACATAATACTTTGAGGCTGAGCCAAATCCGAGCGCCTGGTTCACCGATCCTTGGGGAATAACCACCGGGCCCGTCTCGAATGTCCCATCCTGGTTCAAATCGTAACGGGATGTGTCGGATGCGATCCACACATTGTTTTGCCACGACCTCACCGTTTGAACCTGGGCACCTGCAAGCAAATCATGATCCGGATTGAGTTGATACAATAGGTCATATTTTATTGCAACAAAGGATTCATCCGCTCTTTGGTAAAACAGAGGTTTTGAACTCAGGATAGACGAGGAAAGGACTTCGCCTGAGGAGCCCCGCACACGGTGGGCGAAGTCGGAGGAAACGTCGACGTCGTACGTGGAGCCAACTAAATACAGAGTCAGTACGCCGAACCCCTCCTTCCCCCACAGAGTCCTGTAGTTCAGCCCCGCAACATACTGGCGATTGAACGGGAACACCTTTTCCACGCTGGACGAATCGACGCGGTCCTTCCGAAGCTCGTCGGTTTCCTTGAGGTCGCCGAGGATGTCGATCTTGCTCTCGCCGTACAGCAGGTTCAGGCTGAGCTTCTGGGTGGGGCTCACGTCATAAGCCACTTTTGCTTGCGTATCCCAGTATTTCGGCACCGCGGTCAGCGAAATTGCCGAAAGACCGACAAGCCTGTCCACGAGCTGCAACAAGCTTTGCCGTGCCGACACAATAAAGGAGCCGCTTCCTCCCGCAAACCCGCCCTCCACAAGAGTTCCCATGCCTGCCATGTTAAAACTGGTGTTCGAAGCGAACCCGATGTCCTTGTTGCCCTCCCGTACGCTGATGTTCATCACGGATGAGGCTTTGTCTCCGTATTGAGCGGGAAATCCACCCGCCGAAAACTGGACATCTCGAATCATATCGGCGTTGACCATGTTGATCGGACCGGCTGAATTGTATTCATTCGAATAATGGTTGATGGACGGGATTTCCATGTAGTCCATCACGGTCAGGTTTTCAAACGGGGCTCCCCCGCGCACGATGAGCTCGTTAATATTGTCGGTCGAGCTGGCTACTCCAGGCAGGTTCTGAACGACGCGCTGGACATCCTGCACTCCACCCGGCGAGCGCAGGATCTCTGACCGTTCAAACCCGTTCGTGCTCAGCGGAGAAATCTGGCTCCCGCGGCTAAAGTAAGCAGCCCGGACAGTAATCTCCCCGGCTTCAATTGCTTTTTCATCGAGCGACACAAAAACCGGCGACTGCCGCCCGGTGCTGACGACCACGTTGGTCACAACCTGCGTTTCGTAACCTACAAGGGAAACCTGGAGGCTGTACGTCCCAACGTCCATTCCTGTCAGCTTGAAAGCGCCGTTTTCAGAGCTTGAGATGCCCGCTCCCTCCCTCTCGACGACGCGGATGTTCGCTCCGAGGATTGGTTCTTTCGTTTTGGAATCAACGATCCTGCCTGTAATTTGGCCCTGATAACTCTGGCCAAAACAGAATTGGGGGATGAGGGATAACAATGCGCACAGAAGAACATTTTTCATAACTTCTCATTCTCTTTTTGTCACAAAATGTCTTTCAATATACTCACCTCTCCCTATGTTTGTTGCAGCTTCCAGGAATCGTTATTAAGGAGAAACCCTCAAAAAAAACACAAAAGCCTGATCTTGCGACCAGGCCTGATTCATCACTCACCATCCCACGATTTTTTTATCCTCCCTTTTGCCTCTTCAGCTCCTCGAGCTCCAAAATTCTTTTCTCGAATTTCTCTTTTTCTGCGGGCTTATTGACTGCCAGAGTTCGGTACGCTTTGATTGCGTCATCAAACCAACCTTGTTTTGCATAGATCTCGGCAAGTGTAGGCGTGACAAAACCTGTGCCGGCAGGAGTGTCGGATTCGCTCGCAGTCACAGTTGACCGGTCCGCAAGGTTAATCACGGGCGTGATCTTCTTCGCCCCCTGAAGCTTCTGAGTAAGTTCTTCAATCTCATTCGGCGGAGCGGAAGGGGCGGGCTCGTTCGGAGTTTCAGGCGCCGGGGAGCTGCCTCCAACAAAGTCTTCAAGCGACATGGTGTTTTCAGTTCCCGCCAGTTCGATGCGTTTTCTGGCAGCGTATTGCTCGAAGGATTCCTCTTCGCTCGGCAGGCCTGCGCTTGCCGGAGGCTCTGCAGTGGGAGCTTCAAGTC
>CAYIBG010000294.1:0-2575 GCA_964361365.1 uncultured Ignavibacteriaceae bacterium
CAGTCGTTTTAACGACTTCTCAGACCGGTCAACTTGAGTGAGTTTACTTCGTTCCACCTTCCACAATCTTTATCTCTTCCTCCGTCAACCCGTACAGCTCATACACAAGCTGGTCAATTTGCTTATCCGTCGCTTCGATTTGACGCTGGAGCGCGGTTTTCTCGTGCTCGGTTTTGGCTGCGGAAAGCTGCCTGTGAAGTTCCAACATTCGCTCCACTAGTTCGACCGTCTTGTCGTGACGGGATTTATCCGTCTTGACCGTCATGTCAAGAGCTGGCAAAGGCAAACTTGCGAGTTCTTCATTCTGTACATGAAGAGTTGGGAACGTTGTACGGTAGTAGAAGAACATTGCTCGCGAGTTCAATATTCCAGTGAGAAAGCGCAAGTCAAATGGGGGTTTTTCATTTCGCCGCGGGATAACGATCAAAACATCCTTCACGTAGAAACCCGAGGCGTCATAAGTGCTACCGAAATCGACGGATGTATCCTTGACCAGAACCTTTGGTTTCTCAAAACGTTCCGGTTCACCTGGTCGGGCTGTCTTTTTGTTCCGTCGCATCTCGTCCGGCACGTACCAAACGAATTCGCCTTTATAGTGAGAAGCGTATCGTTTTATATCGTCCCCTCGTAATAGGCGTCTGTCCTCGGGATGAAGACCCTTTGAAAAATGTAAAAATTTCTTGTCATCAGCCGTCTTAAGTCCGAAGCAAATCGAGTAGTGATCTCCAATGCGTAACTTTCGAAGCATCTTTTCTTTTACAGCCTCTGTAACTGGTGAAATGCTAAGATCGAAAACGTTTTGGAAGGTGTTAACGAACGTTGTTTGTGAGATGGTCCTCTGTAAAGAGAAACGAGCAATGGTTCCAATCAACTCAGTACGAATGACAGACAGCCTATGGCGCTTGGATGCGGAACCTCGCTCAAACACGAAGATTCCTGTCATCACTTCGGCATTTCTGAACACACGGAAAGGCAGTTCGACTATCATATGGATTTTCGCGTTTTCCAAGATGAAGCGCCGTAATTCCTGAAAGCTGTTCAAACGCAACCAACCATGTGAGACTATGAAGCTAAAGTGGGCCCCCGTGCGTAAAAGACTCATTGATTGTTCGATAAAGCAGCAGTAAAGGTCCGCCTTGTGTGTGAAGGTTCGGTATCGAGCCCAGAAATATGTCTTTTCCTCGGGGGTTATGTTGTGTGGTCTCACATACGGTGGATTTCCAATCACTGCATCAAAGCCCCCACTGTCCATTATCTCCTTAAACTCGGATTTCCAATCAAACGCGTTTATGCGTGTTCGTTCTTCATCGCTCCCAAATGAAAGCTGCTCGGCTTGATAGTCCAGCCCGATCAGCGAATTACCGCATTTGATATTCTTGCCGAGGTCGGGCAAAGCTCTCTGGTGAAACAACTTGATCTGGTTCGAAATGGTCTGCTCATTCTCTCCTTCAAGAACTTTCAACAGCAGCGAAAGCTTCGTTACCTCAACGGCCTGGGTGTCGATATCGACGCCGTAAATATTGTTGAGCAGTATCCGCTTGCGTTCTGTCGTTGTCAAACGCCAGCCGCCACCCTGAACCTGGTAGATGACTGGATTCTTTCCCTTGGTCCATTTCTCGGCGTGATCTTTCACATACCAGTCTCGATGCCAATTGAGCAAGTATTGATACGCTCCAATGAGGAAGGAGCCGGAACCGCAGGCGGGGTCAAGGATTCGCAGCTTCGATGCTTGCTTCGGAGTCAACCCTTCGAGCAATTTGCCCACCGTGTTCTTTACAATGTATTCGACGATGTACGTCGGAGTGTAATACACGCCGCCGGCTTTCTTCACCTCCGGCTTATCTTCAATAATCGCACGGTGGCCTTCGGTGAGCCGAATGACCTTGCCAAGAAACTGCTCGTACACCTGTCCGAGAATATCTGCCGGCAGCACGGAAAACTCATACGGGCTCTCGGGATAGTACAGAGTGCTGATGATCTCTTTGAGCGGCTTATCCTCGATGGAGAGTTCTAATGTCAGCTCGTCAGGCGGCTCGAACCTTTCTTTTTCTGCCCGGAAATGGAAAAGACCGGAGTTATATCGCTCATCGGCTCGGTTGAAAAGGTCGCTCAGCCGTCTGTACACCCTTTCTCCGTTCAAGAGCCCCATCAGCGTTCCGTAATGCTCGATTCCACGGTCTTCGCAGATTCGGAGGAAAATGATTCTATCGATCGTTCGCTGGACGGCAAAGTTCAATTCCCGCTGAGTGAGCTTTCCGTTTCTCAGAGCTATGTTTGAGGCAAGCTGCTTCCGCCAGTTCTCGATCTCCCGGAGGAATGCGTCGTCAACCTGAGCCGTACCCCTCTTGATCTTGTTCGTTTCGGCATATTTATCGAACGAGCCTTTTAAAACTGCATCTTTCGAGAATATCGAGGCGATCGCTTCCCACTGCTTGTCGTAGTCCGTGTATTGCATGTAGATCGTTCGCGCTGTTGACGGCTTGTCGTTTTTCAGAGGTTTCACGCGGCAATCGTACACAACGAATTCTTCAAAATCGGTGAGAATACTGAGAGGCAGTTTTGCCGACCATGCGTA
>CAYIBG010000295.1:0-2574 GCA_964361365.1 uncultured Ignavibacteriaceae bacterium
TGATAAAGAGCATCGCCACAGTCCCAAGTCCCATCATGGCTCCCACCACAATATAGAAGATGCCGACGAACTTCATCCGGCTTGATAACCGGGAGATGACGTCGTTCTGGACATCAGAGAATTCAAACCCCGACGCTTGTTGTGTCATAAAGCCTCCTTGTTTATTGGACGCGTTTCTTACAGCTCTATGTTCCCGGGACTTCACCGTTCATGGCTGCGGCCGCAAAGACGCCCAGGCTGATGGCGAGAAGGAATCCCACCAAGAAAAGAACCAGGACGGCGATCGTCAACCAGAACTGAAGGTTGTAGAGTTTGCGAAGGGCCTCCATTGCTGTCATCAAATGATTGATGTCGGAACCCTTGGTGTTGATGATCATGCGGAACGAAGATGAAGCATTCATCATCCAGAGACCCATGACGACCATCAGGGCAACCTGAGGGCCGGATACGACGAGAGTCAAAGGCGAACTGAACAAGGCGAGGACGGCAAACAGTCCGATAAAAACCGCAAACACGAGATTCAGAACGCCGAGGAACTTCATGCGGCTGGCGAGAACGCTGAACGTCAGGTTCTGAGCTTCGTTAAACTCATAGCCTGACGGTGAGGATGGTTGAGCTTGTTGCGTCATAAGAGCCTCCTTCTTGATGGTTTAAAGCATGGTGGAAGAGCGGGACGTCAACTTGTTGTATTCGCTGCGGAGAGTAATATGTCTGGAATGAACTGCCCGGTCGATCGCGAGAATTCCGTTCACGTGGTCGATTTCATGCTGCAACAACTCAGAGAGAGCACCCTCGGCCTTCAAGGTGCGCGCTTTCCCGGATTCGTCTTTGAATGAAACAAAGATGTTGTAGTTGCGAATGACCTGAACGAGAATATCGGGGAACGAAAAACAGTCGTCCCAGAGCTTGAATTTCTTTGTACTGCGTCGGGTAATCCTCGGGTTGATGAGTGCGCCCTTATACTCAAAGTCGATGTACACAACCTGTTTCGTGAAGCCAATTTGAGGAGCTGCGATGCCGCGTCCGAATCCGCGTTGCTTGCGGAAATCCTCCAGCGTGTCCTTCAAGTCTGCCACGAGAGATGAGAGCTCGGCCGAGCCGAAATTTTTCACCGCCGCACATTTCTGCCGGAGAATTGGGTTTCCGAGCAGGAGGATTTCTTTTGCGGGCATGCGGTGGCTGGGAATAGTCTCAAAATATAACCAATCACTCTTCCTGAGTCAACGAGGCCGCTAGGCGGAAAACCCGGACACCCGGTTCACTTTGCCGAGCTTTTGCCCCAAAAACCACTCACCCACCTCCGTGAACTTATGCGGAATGTCGCTTACATAAAACTGCAGGTTTGGCTTGAGCTTGCTTGTGTTCAGGAGGCTTGTATCCGTGAGAAGCCGTTTGACGGCGAGCGCCGTTGCTTCACCCGAGTCAACAAGGGCGACGTTGTTCTGCAGGACTTTCGAGATCACATCCTTTAACAAAGGGTAATGGGTGCACCCCAGCACAAGTGTATCGATCTTTTCAAGTGTCAACGGGAACAGATATTCCTTTGCGATCAACTCGGTTGCCTTATGGTCTGTCCAGCCTTCTTCAGCAAGAGGAACGAACAAAGGGCAAGCCTGGCCGAAAGTGTGAACGCTGGAATCAATCTGGCGAATGGCATTCGCGTACGCGTTGCTTCGGATTGTCCCGAGTGTTCCCACGACCCCCACCCGTTTCTTTTTGGTGGTTTGCACGGCGGCCTCGGCGCCGGGGATGATGACGCCGACGACGGGTATCCTGGCGGTCTTCTGAACAACATCCAGGGCGACCGCAGAGACAGTATTGCAGGCGACCACAATAATTTTGACATCATGTTTCAATAAAACTTCGGTGTCCTGTTGGGCATATTCACGCACCACTTGCGGCGATTTCGGTCCGTACGGAACTCGTGCCGTGTCGCCGAAATACACAATGTTTTCATGCGGCAATTCGCGAATGAGAGAGCGAACGACGGTCAACCCACCAATACCTGAATCGAAAACGCCGATAGGTTTTGCCGAGCCCTCCCGGCTATGTCGTTCGGGCGGGTTCACGCGGCCACCAATTCCGATTCAGACAGGGTTGCAACAACCTGCAGGATTTCCTGTTTGACCCTGCGCCGGCCTTCCTCATCGAGTTTTTGACCGGCCAGGTCAAGGACGTAAAACGAGTCCACAATTCCGTCCCCGCGGGTCGCAATCTTCGCGAACGATATATTGAGGCCGAGCCTGGAGATGGTCTCCGTAAGCCTATACAAGAAACCGAGCATATCGGGTGCATACACATCGATGATCGTATAACGAGGATGTTCTTCAAATTCCACGTCGATGCGAACGTTGGGGTTGTGGTGGCGCGTCCGGCGACGCCATTTCATGCGGTGACGTTTGAGGAGCTCCTCAACATGAGCCGTGCCCGCCATGACATCCTTGAGCTCCCGCTCGATTTTTTCAAGTTGCGGGCGGCTGAGTTTCGATTTCGTGATGTCGTCGACAACTCCAAATTTATCGATGATCATCCCGTCATCCCGCGTGAAAATGTTTGCATCGATAATGTTGGCAT
>CAYIBG010000296.1:0-2571 GCA_964361365.1 uncultured Ignavibacteriaceae bacterium
TCGATTGTTGCGGTCATGTTTCCTCCAATTTGACAGCATAAGAAAAGGAAGAGTGCGATGGATAACGAGAAAACTCTGATCATAGCCGATGTTCTCCTAGATAAAAATGATTCCCAAAACTCCAACAACAAGACAGTAGAAAGCAAACCAGCTGAGCTTCCCTCGCTGCAGAATCTTCAGCATGGCCTTGATGGAAATGTAACCCGTGACGGCCGAAACGAGCGTACCTACGATGAGCGGCGCCGCTCCAATGTCAACTCCTTCGGAGATGAGGTTCTTCGTCTCCAACAACGAAGCTCCCGCGATGACCGGTATCGAGAGAAGAAACGAGAATTGGGCGGCACGGACACTGGAAAGTTTCAAGTACATTCCCGTGGAGATCGTGGACCCGGAACGGGAGATTCCAGGCAATATGGCGACCGCCTGCGCGACACCGATGACGAGTGCTGCGACAACCCCAATCCTCTTGTCGGGATTCGGCCGGGCAAGTCGAGTCAGAAAAAGGATTAAGCCTGTCACGACAAGACATACCGAAACGAGCTTGGGATCCGTGAATGTGTCCTTGATGATATCCCGAAACGAAAGCCCGATGACGCCTGCCGGAATGGACGCGACAAAAATCGAGACCCCGATCCTGAAATGCTCACTCCGGGAGTACGCCTCCTTGAAGTCCCTGGTCTTGAAGGAGTTCAAAATCGATTTGAATATTTCAATAATGTCTTTCCAGAAGTAAACAAAAACGCTGAGCAGAGTTCCAAAATGCACAAAAACATCGAACGTCAAATTGTTATCGCTTTGAACATTGAGAAGCTTCTGAGCCAGAACAAGATGGCCGGAACTGCTGACGGGAAGGAATTCCGTAAACCCTTGCACCACTCCGAGGATAATAGCCTGAAGGACTGTCAAACCAAGATTCCCTTTCTACATGGACACTGGAACGCCGAGCTTCAATGAATCGACGATCTTGAACGTGACTTCGGTCGTTGTGACCAGACTCTTGAAGTCGATGGGAGATTGCCCTCCGGTTTGCACGGCCGCCAGGAATTGCCGAACCTCCTCGCGATGGCCCTTCTCAGTCGTCGAAAGACGATGTTCTGTCGTTGTGCCTTGCTGATGGAGCTTCAAACTCTGAAAATTATCGATCACGGCTGTTCGACCTGTGGAAAACAATTCAATGCGTTCTTTGGGGACGGAAGAATCTCCGTTCGAGAGATAGGTAATCACGCCGACGGACCCGTTTTCGAACTTCAAGGTCACCGCCACAGAATCGTCATTCGGCGAATTTGCGTCTCCACGGACAGCCTCGGCAAACACTTTCGTCGGCGGCGAGCCTGTGAAATACTGTATCAGGTCGACGAAATGACAGACCTCGCCGATAATTCTGCCTCCCCCTTCCACCGGATCCTGCGTCCAGTGGTTCGCCGGCAGGAAGCCGGCATTGATACGATACTGGATTGCAAACGGCCCCACCGCATTCTCGAAAAACTTCCTGGCCTCCGCGACGAGGGGGGCAAAGCGGCGGTTAAACCCCACCATAAGAATCGGAGAGCGGCTCTGCTTCTGAGATCTGGACGTGCGGCGCGAGAGTGTTCCATACGTTTTCACGATCTCTTCTAATTCGCGGCGATGGAGGGCAAGAGGTTTTTCCACAAAGACGTTCTTTCCTGCTTTGAGAGCGTGGAGAACATACGGCGCGTGCAGGTTGTGGCGGGTTGCAATGAACACCGTCCCAACGTTCTTGCTTTCCAGAACCTCTTCTGCAGCCGTTGTGGCAAACTGAAAGCCGAAACTCTTTGCAACATTCGTCGCGTTCAACCCATTGCCTGTGCACGCGCCAACGAGAGTCGCGCCATCGAACGCCTTCACAGGAGGAATGAGCGAACCCTGTGCAAAATTTCCTGCTCCGACAAAGCCGATGTTCAACGGGCCTGCGGAGCTGACGCCCGGCCGGAATTCAATTTTTGTTTCTTCTGCCGGCTTCGGGGGTTGTGAAACATCATACTGAAGAAGAACACCCACAGAGCGCGTTCGGCCTCCAGAAATCATTGCATAGGCTTTCCTTGCCTCCCCGATGTCAAACCGGTGAGTGGTCAACTCCTGGACGTGCATTTTTCCGGAGGCCAGGAGCCTCAGGAATTCCTGCATGTTTCGGTGTTCGGTCCAACGAACGTAGCCAATCGGGTAATCGATGCCCTGTTCTTCGTAACTCGGATCATATCTCCCGGGACCGTATGAACGAGAAAGTTTGAAATCAAGCTCCTTCATGTAGTAGGGAGCTCTCGGCAATTGAATACCGACGTTCCCTACAAGGACCACCCTCCCCTTTTCACGGCAAAGCTCGCCCGCCAGATGCACCGGGTCGCTGCTTTTGGAGGCAGCCGTGATGACCACTGCATCCGCTCCGATACCCTGGGTGTATGTATGGACAACCTTTTTCACATCACCCTTTCTGCCGAGCGCGACATCTGCACCGCATTCTTTCGCGAGCTTCACCGCTTTCTCATCCAAGTCAATGCCGATAACGCCGCACCCGTTTGCTTTGAGCAGCTGCACCGTGAGCTGGCCTACGAG
>CAYIBG010000297.1:0-2527 GCA_964361365.1 uncultured Ignavibacteriaceae bacterium
CGGTCTCATCACGCGTTGAGCTTTCTGAGATACACTAACTGGCGCTGCAAGAGGGGTACACTCGTCGCCTATTCTTGTGGGTGTGTCACTTGGTGTAAACGATTTGTGTTTTTGTGATTTTTGGTCTCTGAGAAGAATGATACAGAACATAAGATCTTTAGCTCAATCTGTTTCACCGCATTCCGGAGATTGAAAAGAAACGTTTGAAAAGGGAGCTTAGAGTTGTTTGTGATCAACATTCATTTTGAACGAAATGAAGTCAGAACCTGCAAAGAAGTGGCTTGACCGCGTAGAATATGATGTACAAACAGCCGAGGCGATGCTTACGACTGCACGTTACGTCTATGTGATTTTTATGTGCCAGCAAGCAATCGAAAAAGCTTTGAAAGCAGTGATCGCATCACGCGGAGAAGAAGTCATGCCAATTCATAATTTACGTCGCTTGACCGAATTAGCTAAAGTGGAATTTCACGAGAGCAAGCTCGTCAAATTAGATTTTCTTTCTCAATTCTATATCAACGCTCGTTATAAGGAAGACCTTGCGGACATTTCGAAAGGAATTACGAGGCCACTGTCTGAAGAGTTCCTTGCGTTCACCAAAGAATCACTCAAATGGATCACAGGCAGGATATCATAGTTCAGGATCTTAAAGCCCTGCTGCTGGAGCTTCGTCAGAGGCATGATATCAAGGCGGCATTTTTATTCGGCTCTCATGCCCGAGGGAATGTGACAAAATACAGCGATATCGACGTCGCAATCGTCCTTGGGTCTTTCAGGAATGGTAGTCCGTTTGACGAGCGGTTTGAAATTTTTCATGAAGTTCAAGAGCGGAATTCTCTGATCGAGGTTGTGTGTTTCACCGAGGTTGAGTTTGACCTAGGAGAAGGGACTCTGGTAAGGTACATTAAACGAGAGGGCATTAAAATTGTTTAGAACGAAATTCACCATTCACTATTCACCATGAGTTCTTTTTCTAAAGTCACGAGGTGTCGAAAAAAAGGATTCAGCAGTCAGAGGTCGGAAGTCAGGGGCCAGAGATGCGATTGAATTCTGCAAAAGACCTTGATGTTTACAAGAAGGCCTTATGCTCGGATGATTTCTTGTTTGTGGTGATTTGGTTATTGGTTCAATAGTTTTTGGTTTGTAGTTAGTTGGTTTCCGGTTATGGTCGCTCTGGGAATTGGAAGAGACACGAGTTATCAATCAAAAATATCGATTCATAACCACAACCAGCAACCAAAAACAAATAGCCGCAGATGGCGACGGGACTAGAAAATCTATGGATCTATAAATTAGCGGAGGATTTGGAAATCGAAATACACGAGGCAACTAAAACCTTCCCTAAAGATGAAATCTTTAGGAGCATTGACCAATTAAGGCGCTCATCGTCTTCGGTATCGAACAATATCGCCGAAAGCTATCACAAAACAACACTAAAGGAGAAGACAAAGTACCTTAGTATAGCCAAAGGAGAGGCGGAGGAGACAAAGAGAGGAATCCTCAAATCGGCAAGAAAAAAATTCATTCGTGAAGATGCAGCAGTCAAGATAGCCGACAGGTACACGATCCTGCTGAAAGGAACTAACTCTTATATCCGCTTTTTGAATTTGAACGAAGTGGACAAAGGTCGCAAGCGAGGATGATATGGTTATTAGTTGGTTGGTATTTAGTTTTAGTTGGTTGGGTTATGGTCCGCCTGGGCGGGAAGCGGCGGATCGTAAGGAGCAACCGAATGACCATAACCAGCAACTGATTAACTAAAACTAATAACTAACGAACGCACAGAGAGGTTGGCAAGATGCTCGGTTCCATGATGAACAAGGCAACATAGATGAGTCCAACGATTTTTCGGGAAAGGGGATATCGATTTTTCTTTTTCTCGCGCGAGGAAACGCGAATACATATTCATGTGGTCTGTGTGGATGGTGAAGCGAAGTATTGGTTGGAACCTGACATTGAGTTGGCGAGGAATTATCATCTTTCTCGCTCCCAATTGAAGGAGATTGAACAATTAATTGAGGTACACTATGATGAACTCAAGAGTGCGTGGGAAAAATATTTCACCGGTTGAGATTACGAACATTTCTGGTCACGGAGTTTGGCTTCTCGTTGGGACGACGGAGTTGTTTATGTCGTACGGCGACTTTCCGTGGTTTCAGGATGTACCTGTGAGCAAGATTTTCAATGTGGAGGAATCTACGCCCGGCCACTTTTATTGGCCCGATCTGGACATCGATCTGACCGCTGAGATTATCGAACATCCGGAACGGTTTCCTTTGAGATCGAAGTGAGGTTGACGGACGATTTCTTAAGGAGAAGATGATGAAAAAAAAGTCGCATACAAAGCTGGTACATGAGGGGAAGTATGTCGCGGAGGTCGACGTCGAGCTTATCGAAACAGATGAGGGTTGGTCGCCGTACTTGTTGCTCGAAGACGCTCATAAGCTTGACGATGTTAGGGAAGTGCTACGGCGTGGAGATGTTGAGAGAGCGGCTCGTCTGGCTCGTGTCTTTACAATGACGCCAG
>CAYIBG010000298.1:0-2523 GCA_964361365.1 uncultured Ignavibacteriaceae bacterium
GTGGCGGCTGCTATGTGCAAAATCAAGAGTCAACCGAAAGTAGTGTGACAAATCCAAGCCAGCCTGCTATTCGTGGTCCGGTCTCTGGGACAGGCCACATGTAATCGATCCGAGGTATTTCACACTACGAGAGGCAGCAACCTAACGTACGTGGTTTCCGCCTTGGGCGGAACTCACAGCCGCCATTACGCTGTCCTCTCAGCTCTTCACTAACGGTTGGTTTTGTTTGTTACGCTGCTAAACCCACAATGTAAGGTTGACGATCCAAGAGCATCCTTCTGGTGCACAGCAGGAGCCTACGGGCAATGGCAATGATGGCCCTCTTGGATCCTGCACGTGCCTTGATGCGTTCATACTTTCGCCTCATGGTGGGATCTTTGCCGATGAGCCGCCAGGCAATCTCCACCAGAGTTCCCCGGAGGTCGTTTTTGCCGATGGCAGTGATACGGCCCATCCGCACGTTGCCCCCGCTTGAATATTGTGACGGCGTCAACCCTACGTAAGCCGCGAGCTGATCTGCACGCCGAAATCGTTCCACATCCTGCAATTCTAACAGCAACTCCATCGCCGAGATTAATCCAATCCCTGGGGTGGTGCGAAGAATGCCAACACGTTCCCGGTACTCGGTGGTCTCTGCCAGTTCGCGAAGCACCTTTGTCTGTCGTTCGATCTGTTGTGTCAGAAACTCGTATTCTTCCAGCAGTCTCTCAAAACTCTCTTGCATCCAACGGTTGTCAAATCGTAATTGCCGAAGGACTTTGACATAGGCTTTGCTCCACTGTCCTGTCGGACTCGGCAGATCGACACCATAGAATCGAAGCTCTGCTTTAATCCGATTCTGGGTTCGAACGCGATCGCCAATTAATTGACGTCGCCGGCGAATCACCTGCCGTTCATACCGCTCTTCAGGTGAGGGAACCCACACCCGCTTCAAAAATCCCTTGGCCAACAGGTGTGCCAGCTTCCGACTATCCCGTCTATCGGTCTTGACGTAATTCCCATACTCCTGGGGCACCAAGCTCGGCGGGGTCACAATGCAGTCTGCTCCGTACCTCGCTAAATGGTCGTGAAGCCAGAACCCAAAGTATCCCGCCTCATAAACTGCCTGCTTGGCATAACCCCTGTATCGGTCCAGCATTCTCTCGAGCGCCTCCCATTTCCCCGGGATAGCCCCGTGGAAGAGTTCAATGTCTTGTGTTCGGATTGTCACGTGCCATTGAATCTGATGTACGTCAATTCCGACGTAGATCCGCTTGCCTTTGTCCTCTGATTGCCTGTACCTTTTCATCTGAGCCTCCTGTTGTTGTGGCGTTTACAGTGCTGCTTGAAATCACACTATAAACTACCACTCACAACGGTGAGGCTCAATTATTTTGCAACATAGTTACTAACGTCTGGCCGCACTACGCAGTGGCGCACGAATGGAACGAAGTGGAATGGGTGCGCCATTGAATGAGCACTATTAAAATCCTTCTCTGTCTTAACCTCGCCATATCAAATGAGCGAATGTCGTAGTGCGGCCTGTTAGGCGACGCCTTCTTCCGATCCCTGTCCTCACTGACCAGTGGGTTTCTTTCGTGGATCGTCTGCTGGGTTCACGTAGGTTATTCCCCAAGGTCCGATGCCATGAAGCTGAATCGTGGCTTCCTCACTTGTGAAAGCGAAATGCCGTGTCCCGATTGCCATCACGGCGAACCCTCCAACGGGTAGCTTTCGGGCCTTGGATTCATCGAGTACCTCTCCGAGTCCCATATGAAATGAACCAGAAAGCACTGTTACGTGCTCAATAGCTGGATGCCAGTGTGGAGGGACTTTATAGTTGGCAGGAAACTTAAGCTGCATTGTGAACGGACCAGTTTTCGTTGGATCCCCCTCGACCACTGCTGACTCTACCCCCTTCGGCAGGGAGGCGGGACCATCTTTCCAGGTAAGATCCGTTGGCACAAGCATGATGTGGCCGGGTTGATGCTCACCTGGCTTTTCAGCCGCCTTCTCCTGTGCATGGAGTAGTAAGGCAGGAACAATGAGAATCAATCCAATGAGGAAGACTCGGAAAGAAAAAAAGTTTGGCATGATGACCTCCTTTAGAGCTGGTTATGAAATATGTTGATTAAGAATACCCCCGTGTTGATAAGCCACAAGTGGTCGAAGGTGTCGCCTAACGTCTGGCGTAACCACGCCGTTGTTTTTGCCGCTCACAAATGACCAATTCTCTCGCGGCAAAAACAATGGAACGAGCACTATGATCAATCATAAAAGAGCGAGTGTCGTGGTTTGTGCTGTTAGCTGCCGTTGGCTGAGTCAGTCGTAACATTATCTTTACCTTTGAGATCGATACGCGTGATACGCCTTCCGCCAAAGTCGGAAGGCTCCACGACGACCCGCCGACGGAGTCAATTCAACAGGTTCATTCGGAGCAGCAGATCCTGGAAGCGAGGGTCGGACCGCAGCCCATCAAAGCGTCTGTCGCATTTGATGTAAACCAGAAAACCTGACCGCTCCTCTAAGGCTTTAGAGAGCCAT
>CAYIBG010000299.1:0-2520 GCA_964361365.1 uncultured Ignavibacteriaceae bacterium
GAGTTGTCGGCATTCCCTTCGCCATCGCTGTCGCGATTTTCATTGAGATGATGGGGGCTGAGGTTCAGCAAAGAAAGCATGTCGTCGACCTGTTCACGTGGATTTCGACCTTTACAGGAACTTCATCGACGCTGAACGTCACCGTTGCGTACCAGGTCGACCAGCTTTCAATTCTGATGACCCTCATCGTGACAGGCGTCGGCTTTCTCATCCATGTTTATTCCATCGGCTACATGCATGGGGACAAGGGTTTTTGGAGGTTCTTTGCGTATCTGAACCTCTTTATCTTTGCCATGCTGAACCTTGTCCTGGCGGACAATTTTTTGCTCATGTTCCTCGGATGGGAAGGTGTCGGGCTCTGTTCGTATCTCTTGATCGGTTTTTGGTATGAAAGAAAGTTCGATGTGGGGGGATACAAGTCCGGAACTTCGACGACCGGCGATGCAGCCAAGAAAGCATTCATTGTCAATCGAATCGGCGACTTCGGGTTTATCCTCGGCATGCTGCTTATCTTCCAAACGTTCGGCAGCTTAAGGTTCGACGCCGTGTTCAGTGGCGCCGAACTCCTGAGCGTTGGCAATGAAGCGGCTCTCTGGATTACATTGCTGTTGTTTCTCGGGGCAACGGGGAAGTCAGCTCAGATTCCTTTGTTTGTGTGGCTGCCGGATGCAATGGCCGGCCCGACGCCCGTCAGTGCATTGATCCATGCCGCAACAATGGTAACGGCTGGCGTGTATATGGTGGCTCGATGTTCGATCTTGTTTGCCCTTGCTCCAACGACTCTGCAAATCATGGCGATCGTTGGAGCTCTGACGGCGGTGTTTGCAGCTTCGATCGGACTCGTTCAAAATGACATCAAGAAAATCCTGGCGTATTCCACGGTGAGTCAACTTGGTTACATGTTTATGGCGATGGGTGTTGCAGCGTTTTCCGCCGGAATTTTCCATTTGACGACGCATGCGTTTTTCAAAGCGCTGCTGTTTCTCGGGTCTGGTGCGGTGATTCACGCGATGCACAGCGAGCAGGACATTCAAAAGATGGGTGGCCTCAAGAAGTATCTGCCGACCACATACCGCACTTTTCTTGTCGGCGCGATTGCGATCGCCGGGATTGTTCCTTTTGCGGGTTTTTTCAGCAAAGATGAAATCTTGTGGAAGACATTCAGCAGCGAACGTGGTTCTGTTGCACTTTGGCTGGCGGGTGCACTCGGAGCCGGCATGACGGCATTCTACATGTTTCGTCTCGTCATCCTGACGTTTGAAGGTGAACGTCGGTTTGGACATAATGTTCATCCGCATGAGGCGCCAAAAACAATGACGATTCCGCTCATCATTCTGGCTTTTCTTTCACTCGTCGGCGGTTTCATCGGAATCCCAAAAAGCCTGTTTGGGAACAACGCGATTGAGCACTGGCTTGCACCCGTCTTCGAGCCGGCGTACACGAAACTGTTGGTGAGCGAAGAAGGTATTCACACATCTGAATATGTTCTCATGGCCGTTTCACTCGGAATCGCAGTCGCGGGGATATATTTTGCATGGCAATTCTACTTGAAGCGAACGGGACTTCTTGAAAAAATGTCAACCCGTTATGAACGGGTCGGCCGCGTGCTCTTCAACAAGTATTATGTGGACGAGGTGTATGACGCAGCGGTGGTGAACCCTACTGTGAAAGTGTCCGAGAAATTATTGTGGAAAGGCGTCGATGTTGCCGTGATCGACGGCGCACTGAATGGCCTGGCCTTACTCGTGACGAATGTGGCGATGGCGGCAAGGAAGGTTCAGACTGGCGTCGCGCAAATGTATGCGGTGGTGTTTGTAGGAGGGATTGTGTGCATCGTTGGCTGGTTGCTGCTGAGATAAGTAACCTTGTCAAGGTTACTGTTGTCGGCTCGCTAACCTTGACAAGGTTAGCTCGATTCCGCTCCTTGGAAAAGGAGGGGCCGAGCTGGATCATCGATGGGGAGGTCGAGACTAAAAGCGACCCCTCTGTCCCCGAGTTATTGCTCGGTAGGGTCACATCCCCTTGTCAAGGGGAGGAAAAAGATTACTTATAAAGCTGGCCTTCAGACGGAGAAGTTTCCCGAGAGAAAAGAAACGCAATGAACGAATACATTTTGACCATAACGGTCTTCTTTCCGATCCTCGGAGTGCTTATTCTATTGTTCACTCCAAAAGAAAAGATCAATGCGATCAAACTCTGCGGCTTGCTGACGACGGCGGTCACATTTGTCATTTCTCTTTACTTGTTCTTCCAATTTGACAGCAACAACCCCTCGTTCCAATTCCAGCAGCATGTACAATGGATCAGTAGTCTGAACATCAGTTACTATGTCGGCATCGACGGCATGGCGCTATTGCTCATTGTTCTCACCACGTTCCTGACCCCGCTCGCACTCCTCGGCACATGGAATTCCATTGAGAATCGAGTGAAGGAGTACACGGTGATGATTCTGTTGCTGGAGGTCGGGATGGTCGGCGTGTTTGCCGCCCTGGACTTGTTTTTGTTCTACATGTTTTGGGA
>CAYIBG010000300.1:0-2516 GCA_964361365.1 uncultured Ignavibacteriaceae bacterium
ATAAAGAAGCAACAGAGCGTGCGCGCGGCTATTTTGACAACCAACCTCCCTCCTCACCTTCTTTCGCTTTGTTAAGGGGCGGAAAGCTCGTCGAGATGATCCATCGCTACCACATCGAGGGTCATTCGGTGGACCAAGTTGCACAGAGACTGACAAAGGCTTTTGATGCACATTGCGTTCCAACCGAGAAGCAGCCAGCCTGATTATGGCCCATTTTTGCGAAGTGGCGGTCTTTCGAAATAAATTTTTTCTGTCCGGAACCTTTCTGCTCCCACATCAGTTTAAGGAATTCAGTCTTGGGGAGAATGCGCGGACTTGATTTTCAGCGCGGGTTTTCACACATTTTTATCGATGTCCTCCCCTAACAAGCTTCTTAAAGAGACCCTTTTTCTGAATTCCGATTTTCTGCAGATTTTCGTAACCGACGAGAGGCTCTTTTTGTCTTTCACATATCACTTATTCCATCAATCACTGCCGGAGGGTTTATGAGGAGATCTTTACTGCTTTTTGCGACAATAGGCATGTTTGCGATACAAGGTTTTGGACAGGTCTCATTCCGAATTCTGTTAGACAGCGCCGCGACCGGCGGATCCTCACCCGGCAGAGGGACCGGATATGCCGTGTTGAGCAGCGACCTCAAGACATTGACGTATCAGGTCACTGTCAATAAACTACTTGGTACAATTCAACAGGCTCATTTCCACACATTCCCAGGCGGTGCAGTGATTCAAGCCATCACTTTTACCGGAAACACGGCAAGCGGCACGTGGTCAAACGTTCCAGACAGCATTCTCCGTTATATGTTCTCGAATACTCGATCTCTTTACGTAAATGTCCACACGACTTCAAACTCTGGGGGAGAGATCCGCGGCAATCTCCAGGCTCAGCAAGCCGGTTTTACTTTCAGTCTTGACGATGTGGGCACGGGCACGACCTCGACCGGAAAGGGAACGGGTGTCTTGAGTGTTCGGGACAGTTCAACCGTTCCGGCTCTTCGTTATCACATCACGTACGCCGGGATGAAAGGCAATTTTACTAATGCGCACTTCCACGCGTTGCCGAGCGGCGCCGTAATCAAACAAATTACGTTTGTGGACAGCACTGCAGACGGCTACTGGACCAACTACCCGGACAGTGTCATCACGTTGCTCCTGCGGGGGAAAGTGTACGTGAATATTCACACCGGCTTTAACACGGGAGGTGAAATCCGTGGAACTTCGACGTATGTCGGCGAATTCTGCACGGTTGCCGAGGTGAACGGACCTCAAGCCGGCACTGCCTCAACTGCAAAAGGCACCGCGTGGGCCGTTCTCGCCAACGACCTCTCAAAGATCAAGTACAGCGTTACGTATGGTAAGCTTCAAGGTGCTTTTCAACAGGCGCACTTCCATTCGTCGCCCGGCGGCGGAGTCGTTCAAGCTATTACCTTTACGGGTAATACGGCCGCAGGCGATTGGCTCAGCCCGACAGATGTGAACATTCAGGATTTTGTTCGCGGACGATTGTACGTCAACATCCACTCCGCATTCAATACAGCCGGAGAAATTCGGGGGGATCTGAAATACGTGGACGGAGCTTTTAACGCAAAACTCGACGGGGCTTCGGCTGGGACGAACTCTACCGCAAAGGGAACAGGGTTTATTACACTTAATGAGGACAGCATCAGATATCATGCGACTTTCGCCGGGTTGACGGGGGCGTTTAGTAATGGCCACATTCACGCTGCACCAAGTGGAGCCGTTCTGAAACCGCTCTCTTTTACCGATAGCACAAGCGCAGGATACTGGAGCTCATACCCCGACAGTGTGATCTACCTCGCCGTCAAGGCAAGACTGTATTTCAATGTCCATTCCGGGACATTTACGGGCGGAGAAATTCGAGGCAACATTGGCCCCGGTTCGTTTATTGCTACAGGCGTTGAGCAAATCTCGGATGCACTACCCGCTTCGTTCAAGCTCGAACAGAACTATCCGAACCCGTTCAACCCGTCCACCAGCATCAATTTCAGTGTGAAGAGGACTGCTCACGTCTCACTCAAAGTCTTCAACCTGCTGGGACAAGTGGTTGCCGTCTTGATGGATGAAATTAAAGCGCCCGGAAGCTACAAAGTCACATTCGACGCGAGGTTCCTCTCGACGGGGATTTATTTCTATCGACTGGCTGCAGACAATTTTTCAGAGCTCCGAAAAATGGTCTTGTTGAAATAATCTGCTTCTAAATCGAAGCTGGAAAAAGCCCGACTGGTTTCAACCGGTTGGGCTTTTGTTTTAGGGGAAATTTCGCTAAGTATTCCTCTGTGATGGAGACAATCAAGAGTTCGCTTGTGCATCGCCTTGGCCCTTTGAATACAAGCCAGAAGGGGCCTTGTCCTGTTTTGATTCTGCTTCATGGCCGGGGCGCCGACGAAAATGACCTCCTGGGGCTGGCTTCACACCTTGACCCCCGGTTCTTCTTTATAAGTGTGAGGGCTCCGTTTCCATTCGAAAACGGCGGGTACACCTGGTACACAGTGCTCG
>CAYIBG010000301.1:0-2513 GCA_964361365.1 uncultured Ignavibacteriaceae bacterium
GATAAATCCCGAGAATGCTGTCCGGCGTCGGGGCAAGCGGGAAGAGGGAATCCGGTGCGTTGAACGGGCTTCTTCTTGTTTTGCCGGAATTGTCGCGTGCGGAAAAATATCCGACGGAGGTTGAATCCATCAATGTGCGCGAGACTCGGACGTTAAATTGGTCGGGAAAGGCGGCCTGAGTCAGCAAGGCTCTCTGAAACACGGACTCGGAGGGTTTCTTGAAAAAGAAAAACAACGAATCCGTCGTTAAAACGTTTTTCGATTTGATCCACGTCGTGACATTGAACGTCGTCTCGGATGACATCACCACCGGCCGATTGCTCAGGACAAGTCCGTGATACAGAATTGCATCGAGAGCGTTCACCATGCCGTACCCATACCAGTTATTCGGCCAGCTCGTGATATTCTTTGCAGGGTCCGTGTCGTTGACCTGTACGGCTGTGTTGATCAAAGCCTGGCGCACCTGCATCGGAGTGAGTTCGGGATGGGCTGAGAAGACCAGAGCGGCAACGCCGCCCACGAGGGGCGCAGAAAACGAAGTTCCCTGTGTTGATGAACGTGTAATGCCGTAGTATCCAGATGTCGTTTGACCATCGGCGGCTACAATGGCACTTCCTTGGGCAACGACCTCAGGCTTTATGCGACCATCACTCGTAGGACCGGTGGAGCTAAAAGACGCACGAATTGCATTTGACAAGGTTGCTCCCACAGCAATAATACTGTCCGCATCGGCAGGAGTAACAAGTGAGCCTGTCGAACCAGTGACGGTTTGCCATGTGTCATCGAAACGCCATGGTCCTTCGTTTCCCATGGATGTCACAAGGAGGACGCCCTTGTTTGCAGCAGCGTTTGCCGCTTTAGAGGTTACGGCCGTGCGTCCGTTTTTCATGGAATAGACAATGTCGCCCGGGTTGTTCTGGCGGAACGGGTCAAGGTCGTCATATCCGAGGGAAGTCGACACGACATCCGCGCCCATGCGCTCCATCCATTCAAGGGCAGCGACATAATTGTCGAGCTCGATCTGGGTTTCCGTCGGGTCGAACTCACTCTTTGCAAGAATAAGGGACGCGCCAAAAGCAGGACCAATAAGTTTTCCGTTCTCAAAACCCGCAAGAACAGACATCGTACTTGCCCCATGGTCACCTTGGCCCGGAGAATCGCCCATCTGGGAGGACGTTATTGAGTCGCCTTGAATCCAGTCATACTCAGCGAGAACCTGGATGTTTTTCAATGCGTTGTGAGTCTTATGGTTGTTGAAACCATCGTCAATCATTCCCACTAGCACTCCCGCTCCAGTGATTCCGAGGCTGTGAACCTCAGGAACCTTGATGTTTTGCAATTGCGTGATGGAAACTCCATAGTCTATGCCGTTTGTTCGCTCCCTCTTGAAGAACGCGTCAGCAGTAGGCGGATGTGATATCGGGGGTTGAGGTCTTTGGGCCCGACCGACGATTTCGGCCGATTGTACAAATGAAAGCTCCAGGAGTCCGATGATTTGAGCCGGCGATGCCTCGACGGAGACAGCATTGAGCCATCGCGAAGTCGCATGAACCTTGAACCCCATCGCTCGAAGTTGTTCGAGATACTCTGGGGCAACGGGCAAATCGCGGGAATCAAGAAGTCTGTCGGCAGGAAGGACTTTCGCGCGGCGCTTGAGAGCCCGTTCCGAAATACCCAATGTGTGGGGATCTATTCCCTGAAGGTCCGAAGCGGAGACGCCTTTGTCCCTAAGAAAAACCCAGGAACGTTGCGGAGAATCGCCTTGGGCTAAAAGACCGGAAAAAGAGCACAGCAGCAAAAAAGGAAACAGGACAAAACGGACACGCTTCTTCACCTTCAACCCCTCTCCTCGTTTCAATCAGAATTCTCTAGCAATTTGTTCACGATCTGCAAAGCGTTCACACCCTCAGCTTCGGCGTTGAAACTTGTGACGATACGATGCCGGAGCACGGGACCCGCGATAGATTTCACGTCTTCGATGTCGGGTGTATGCCTTCCCCTTAAAATCGCACGCGTCTTTGCGCCCAGAATAAGATATTGCGATGCCCTCGGGCCTGCGCCCCAGCGAATCCAGTTCTTGACGAACGTAGGATTACCCTGGCCCCCAGGCCTTGTCCGGTTGACAAGTTGCACAGCGAATTGAATTACATTCTCAGCCACCGGCACGCGCCGGACGAGCTCCTGGAACACCAAAAGGTCCTTCCCGCTCATCACGTGCGAGAGCTGGGGATTGTAGGGACTCGTGGTGGATTGGACAATTTGAACTTCCTCTTTGAAGGAAGGATAGTCGAGCCAGAGGTTGAACATGAACCTGTCAAGCTGGGCTTCCGGCAACGGATACGTGCCTTCCTGTTCAATCGGGTTTTGCGTAGCCAGCACAAAGAATGGCTCTTCAAGCTTGTGAGTTTGGCCCGCCGCTGTCACATGATGTTCCTGCATTGCCTCGAGAAGGGCGGCTTGAGTCTTCGGGGGAGTTCTGTTGATCTCGTCGGCGAGGATGATATTCGCGAAAA
>CAYIBG010000302.1:0-2510 GCA_964361365.1 uncultured Ignavibacteriaceae bacterium
CAGTAAGCAGATAGCAGTTGGCATATCAAAGCACGAGAATGAGTCCGACAGCGAAAATGCAGACGAACAAAAACGGCGTCATGACTTTCCATGATGTGTACATCAGTTGGTCGACACGAAGGCGCGGCAGCGTCCAACGCATCCAGATCTGAACAAAGACGAAGAACATGCCCTTCATGATGAACCAAAAAACGCCCCACAATGGGCCTGACATGAAGCTGCCGAACGGGCTCGACCAGCCGCCCAGGAACAGGGAAACGGCAACTGCCGACACGAGAAACATGTTCGCATATTCGGCCAGGTAGAAAATGGCGAACTTCATTCCGCTGTACTCTGTGTTAAACCCCTGGACCAGTTCAGATTCAGCTTCCGCCAGATCAAACGGAGTCCGGTTGACTTCGGCCATTCCAGCGAGAAAGAGGATGAAGAACGTCACGAGTGTGAACGGGATCAGTAAGATTTTCTGCAGGATCGGTAAAGGACCGCCGAGCACGACCCAGTTCTGAATTCCGCCATCCTGGAATTTCGAAACTTCATTCAGGTTCAAGCTTCCGGTAATCATCACGGCCACCAGGACCGCCAGTGCTGTTGGAATTTCGTAGCTCACGAGCTGGGCAGCAGCGCGCATGGCGCCGAGCAACGACCACTTGTTGTTGGACGCCCAGCCGGACATCAAAAGACCGATGACCACGATGGAGGAAGCTCCGATAAGATAGAACGCGCCGAGGTCGATGTTGCTGCCCATGTACGCACTGCTGAAAGGAATCACGGCAAACCCTGCATACGTACCGATAAACACGAGGTACGGGGCGAGCCGGAAAAGAAACTTATCCGCGCTGTCGGGTACGGTATCTTCCTTCTGAATCAGTTTAAGAATATCGGCGACAGGCTGAAGAATGCCGTGGTACCCTGTGTACATGTACGCAACGCGATCCTGGATGTGCGCCGATACTTTCATTTCAGTGTAGAGGGTTACGAGTGCATACAGGAGGATAAAGATAAGCGGAGGAGCAGCGCCGATGAGGAACACGAGAACGGCGTACTCGGAAAGTTGATCACCGACGAACGGTATGAGTTTCAGTATGGTTTTGCCGACTTCTTCCATGAGTAGTTAGTTGTCAGCTTCAGCAATTAGCCGAGAGGTTAACGGTCCACCTCACCGAGAACGATATCCGTGCTGCCGACGATGGCAACGAGGTCTGCGATCATGCATCCCTGTGCTATTTCCGGTAACACGCTGAGGTTCACAAACGCCGGTGCGCGGGCTTTCACGCGGTAGGGGCTAGTCGAGCCATCGCTGATGATGTAGAAGCCAAGCTCGCCTCGCGGAGATTCAGTGCGAACGTAGATTTCTCCATGATCGGGGCGGATGCGTTTCGGAATCGCTGACATCACATTTCCTTCGGGAATGGCCGCCAGCGCCTGTTCGATGATTTTCACGCTCTGCTCCATCTCGCGCACCTTCACAATGTACCGGTCCCACACATCGCCCACCTGTCCCATCTCACCTTTCCCGATTTGCACTTCCCATTCAAACTTGTCGTACACACCGTACGGGTCGTCGCGGCGCAAATCCCAGCTGATGCCGGAGCCGCGCAGCATCGGCCCGCTGCATGCAAAGTTGACGGCGACATCTTTCGGAAGCACACCGACGTTTGCCGTGCGCTTGACAAAAATCTCATTGTAGGTGAGAAGGTTGTTGAGCTCGACGATGTTCGGCTTGAAATACTTGCAGAAGTCTTTTGCTTTCTCGACAAACAGTGCCGGCAGATCATGCGACACGCCGCCCACCCAGATATAGTTGTACAGCAAACGGGCTCCGCATGTCATCTCAAACAAATCGAGGATGTGCTCACGGTCGCGAAAACACCAGAGGAAGGGTGTGAAGGCCCCCATGTCGATACCGAAGGTACCAACGGCAATCAGGTGACTCGCGATGCGCTGCAGCTCCGCCATGATAACTCTGATATACTCGACTCTAGGCGGCACTTCGATCTTCATCAACCGTTCGACCGCAAGCGCAAATCCCCAGTCGTTGTTCATGGAAGCGAGATAGTCCATCCGGTCTGCATACGGGATCACCTGCTGATAATTCGTCATGTGCTCCGCGTGCTTTTCAAAGCAACGATGCAGGTAACCGATGTGCGGAATGACATCGACCACGATTTCGCCGTCCACTACGATCTCTAGGCGCAGCACGCCATGCGTGGACGGGTGCTGAGGACCCATATTGATGATCATCTCGTCCGTCTTCAGGGTTTTGCCTGTGGACGTACGGAAACGGCCCGGTTGGGTGACGTAATCGGTGGGGAGAACCTTGGAGTCAATCATAGACGGCATTGGGGCGGGGATTCAACGGGTCAGTACGGAACTTTCATGCCGTTGTAAAACTCCGGAACCTTGAAGTCTTTGCGCAGAGGAAAGCCCGGATAGTCATCGGGACACAGGATGCGGCGCAAGTCGGGATGTTCGTCGAAATAAATGCCGAACATGTCGAACGCCTCGCGCTC
>CAYIBG010000303.1:0-2509 GCA_964361365.1 uncultured Ignavibacteriaceae bacterium
AACATGACGCCTTCCCATTCATCGTCAAACCGGCTCCAATGTGTAACACAGTGGAAGTCGGCCCGGAGTTTCGATTGGGGCAGCTTCATGAAATCATCCCACTTCCATTGCCTGGGCTCGACCAGGCCCCACACCTCGAATTTCCATTCCTTCGTTGACAGCTTCGGGGCTTCCCCGTACGTCAGAACAGGAAACTTTTCGGTTTTTGATTGGCCCGGAGGAAGCTTCGGTTTCCCGAAATAGTTGACGCCCGTTACAGCAGATTTCTTGTCAAAAAGTCCCAATGACCCAGCTGTTCGTCGACTTATGACCGTGAAAAGGTAGTGCAAGACTCATTTGCAGGGTGTGGCTCGGCGCACATTTCTATTTTGCTTTCTTGTCTTGCTCTTCCCGCATTTTTTGCAGCTGAACCCACTGCTGCATCGTCTCGTAATCCGTCGAGCGCTGAGCATGGATAACGACCCAGGCTTCCTCCCTCCGCTCCATCACGAATGTCGTTGGCAGATACTCCTCGACCAGTGTTCCGTCGTTCCTGTAATTCTGCCGAAGGACGAAAAATACATAGCCCCCGTTGCCCATCACCTTTGTCGACATTATTTCAACCGTGTTCTCGTAATCCTTGATATGCCGGATTGCAGACCTCAATCTTTTTTTCGTAGAATCGATCGGTTCGGAAATTCCCCAAGCCGTGACGTAATAAGAATCTTTGTCGAAGTATGTGTCGTAGAGGCTGTCGGTGTTGACACCGCCGCCGTTGTATGCCTTTTTCAGGATACGATGGAATTCCTGGATCTCGCCTTTGATCAAACTCTCGTCCTGGGCGACGTCCGTTTGCTGGCTCTCCCCGCATCCCAGGATTGCAACAACAAGTACAATCGAAAAACGTTTCACATTAACCCCCGATTTGTGACATGGTTCTGGTTGGCCGGACAAACCCCGGCCTGTTGATCAGGTGTCCCTCTTCTTTGTTCCAGACGGCCGTGATGACCTGTGCGCGAATATTTTCATCCGAGGCTCCACCGCGAAACATGGATTTCAAGTCTGTCTCGACAAGAGAAAACAGACACGTCCTCAGTTTTCCGTCCGAAGTAATTCTCACCCTGTTGCAATGCTCACAGAACGGCTCGCTCACGGAACTGATAAACCCCACTTCTCCCAGCCCGTCTTCAAAACGGTACCGGTCGGCCGGCTGAGCCCCGTGATATTCGACTGGAACCAGTTTCCGCCCAACATGCCTCTCCATCTTCTCGATGATTTCTTTCGAGGGGACGACCTGTTCCATGCTCCAGCCGTCATCAGATCCGATAGGCATGAATTCAATGAACCTGATAACAAAGGGCTTCGAGCGTGCAAGATGAGCAAAGTGAGGAATTTCGTTATCATTCACACCGCGCATCAGTACTACATTGAGCTTGATCGGTGTGATGCCGAGGTTCTCCACGGCTTCAATACCCCGCCATACCCGGTCGAAATAACTGCGGCGAGTCATTAGGGCAAATTTTCCCGGGTCCAGTGAATCCAGGCTGATGTTGATTCGTCGCAACCCGGCTTTGAACAGGTTGAGAGCCTGCTCGGCGAGAAAGAACCCATTCGTCGTTAATGCCAGGTCGGTAATTCCATCGATTCTCGCAATTTTTTCCACAAGGAGATGCAAATCCTTCCGCATCAACGGCTCACCGCCGGTCAAACGGATTTTCGAAACGCCAAGCCCTGCGAAAATTCTTGCGAGCCGGGAAATTTCTTCGAAGGTCAGCAATTCCGCTTTTTCCAGCCAGACCATGCCTTCCTCCGGCATACAATAGCGACACCGAAAGTTGCATCGATCCGTAACCGAAATGCGTAGATTGTTGATCGTTCGACCGAAAGAATCAGTGAGGATTTCGGATCTCAAAAATTACGCCTCGGTTTCGGTTGTCTGTTCGTGAGTTTGCAACGACCATTCTACAGTCCCGTCTTCGAAAAACTCCCGTTTCCAAATCGGAACAACCTGTTTCAGCTTGTCAATCAAGAATCGGCTTGCCTGGTATGCCTCATCGCGGTGGGCCGAAGAAACAGCGATAAAGACACTCGCCTCTCCCACTTGTACTTTTCCGACACGATGGACGATAGCGACATCATGGAGACCCCATCGATTTTTTGCCTCTTGCTGGAGCTCCTCCAGTGTCCTCAGGGCCATCGGGAGGTAAGCTTCGTATTCAAGCCCCGTAACTTTTCTGCCGTGCGAATTGTTTCGTGTTGTTCCGATGAACACATTCACTGCCCCGGATTCTGGCTTGGTTACCTGCACAAGCAACTTTTCGATATTGATTGAAGAATCTGTAATCTTGACCATCGGGCTGCCTCAGCCGCCGCTTACTGGTGGAATCACAGCCACTTCGTCGTTTTCACTGAGAAGATGCTCGTTCCGGACATACTCCTGATTCACAGCCAGGCGAAGACTCGGCTTCCAATCGACAAACCTCGGGTTTCTCGCAATCAGTTGGTCGAGCACAATTTCCGCCGAAGACCC
>CAYIBG010000304.1:0-2500 GCA_964361365.1 uncultured Ignavibacteriaceae bacterium
ATCCACCTAACAAGTTAATCTACATTTGATCAATACCTTTTGAACATTATTCCCACAATGACATTGCGCTCGACCGAAAGGATAACTTTATGCGACACAGAATCCTTCTGATTCCTTTCATTCCATTCCAACTCGTGCTGTGTCAAAGCGTAACGTATGAGTTGCCTTTTTCCTCAGCCAATAACACTTTTGAACTGGCTGTCGAAAACTCAGCTTCCTTGAATGTCACCGGTGTCAAAGTAACAGCTCTGAATATCCCGAGCTGGCTAAGGTTTACGAGCACAGAACAAACAATTGACCAGCTGGACGGTAAACAGGAGAAAACAGCCTCGTTTAGCTTCTCGGTGAATAAGACCGCACCGGTCAAAACAGAACAGACATTGAGTTTCCAGATCAAGAGTTCCGATGGTCAAACGTGGAGCAAAGAGATAAAGATATCGGTCAATCCCCCAGACCGGTTTGAGCTGTTTCAGAATTACCCAAATCCATTCAACCCATCAACCGCAATCAGCTATCAGCTTTCAGCGGACAGCAAGGTTTCACTCAGGATCTATGACCTTTTGGGCAGGGAAGTCGCAACACTTGTGGACCAGGACAAGCCAGCCGGGTATCATCAGGAAACTTGGAATGCCGCGCCTTATTCCAGCGGCATGTATATCTACCAGCTTACTTACACCGACCAGCAAGGCAACCGCCAGTTCCATCGCAAATCGATGCTGCTTGTGAAATAGCTGAACAAAGGTCGCGGGTCAAGTTTCCAGTCTTCTGCTCTCTTTGTCCCCTATCCGGTTTCGAACAACTCGAATCGTCCGAATATCGCATCTCTGTGCGCGTCCATTGGCCTCCATTTCAATCTTTTTCCCTGAACAAAATCACCCTGTTGTTGATTCACCTTTCTTGCTTTATATTGACACTCCATGCGACGCGTCTACCTTGACCATAGCGCTACCACTCCGCTCGACCCGGCCGTCTATGAGGTTATGCAGAATGCCTTCCAGCAATCGTTCGGCAACGCATCCTCGATCCATTCCTTCGGGCGAGAGGCAAGATTGCTGCTGGAGGAAAGCAGGGAAACCATTGCCAAGAGCATAGGAGCGAAATACGACGAGGTGTTTTTCACCAGTGGCGGCACCGAAGCGGATAATCATGCGCTGAAAGGTATTGCCTTCGAAGCGCGGAAACAGAACAAGAACCACATTGTTATCAGCGCAGTGGAACACCATGCAGTGTTTGAAACGGCGGAATGGCTCAAGGAACATGGTTTCGGCGTTTCAGTCGTTCCCGTCGACAGTGACGGAAGAGTTGACCCGAACGATGTCGAAAAAGCCATTACGCCATCAACGTGCCTTATTTCCGTGATGCATGCAAATAACGAAGTCGGTACCATTGAGCCTGTTCAAGAGATTGGCAAGATAGCCAAGGCTCACGGGATTCCATTTCATTCGGACACCGTCCAGGCTGTCGGAAAGATTCTCGTGGACGTCAGTGATCTGGGTGTCGACCTCCTCGCAATCACGGCCCACAAGATGTACGGACCCAAAGGCATCGGCGCAATTTATATCCGAAGGGGAACAAAGATAGACTCATTCATGCAGGGCGGTTCGCAGGAAAGCAACAGAAGGGCGGGAACGGAAAATGTCCCGCTCGCAGCCGGTTTTGCCAAAAGCATTCAACTGGCTGATGATAACAGAGAAGATTTGGATGTGCGATTTCGCAGGCTCGGGGATAAGCTCAAAGCACGCCTTTCAGCGGAGTTCGAAGGAATCGTGTTTAACGGGCATGCGCAAGATTCGCTTCCTCATATTGTCAGCATCTCGTTTGATTCACGCAAAACCAAGGTTGACGGAGAGGCGTTGATCATGGGCATGGACCTGCGCGGCGTTGCTGTCACAAGCGGGTCGGCGTGTGCGTCGGGGAGCATGGAGGCTTCACACGTTCTATTGGCGATGGGGAGGGATGAGAAAACAGCGAAGGCGACGATCCGGTTCTCCTTGGGAAAGACCACTACCGAAGACGACATCAACTATGCCGTGGACGCCCTCCATGAAGTTGTTGCGACGATGAAGCAAGCTGTTTCGGCCTAGAAGCGAAGGCTTCAATAGTCATTGTCATTCTGTCGGAAAGACCTGCCCGCTTTACGAAACTTTAAGGCAGGGGGGGGAATCCAGAACGGGTTTGATCTGAATCCGCAATTCTAAATCAGTGCGAATGACAATAGGATTCGGGCTCTGGACTCCCGCTTACAATCCGCGGGAGTGACAATTTTTCTCTTTTTGTTTGTCGTTCCCGCACGTCTTAAGCGGGAATCCAGAACCTGAGGGGCCCGGTTTCAGCATCGCTGGGGAGGTCGAGGTTGAAGCCGACCCTTCACATCAACAAGCAACTATTGCTCACTAGCTTTTTCCCTCTGCACTTCTTTCATCAGTATTCCGTACCTCAAACCTCGATCGCTGACCGTAATGCTGTCAGCCCCTAGCTGCTTCATCACTTCAAGCAAAAT